>JAFUWM010000212.1 GCA_017483425.1 Lachnospiraceae bacterium
GCGCAAGCGCAAGCGCATGGGTGCCGCAGGTTATCTGCGGTCTTACAAGCGCATCCTCTCTATGAAACGTGACGGACTGGATGATATCGTATCTGTCCTCCCTGCTGTCCGGAAGCACATCAAATCCGAGTTTTTCGTATATATTTGCCGCAAATACAGCGCCCTTCAGCGCTGAAGCGGTAACAACCGGCGCAAGGAACAATCCCTGATAGAAATCCCGCATCATGCCGAGCGTCGCTCCTACTTCCCGGCCAAGTCCGGGACTTGTAAGTCTTCTTGCGGCATTTTCTATGCATTTTTTCTTTCCTGCTATATACCCGCCTATCGGGGCAAGTCCGCCTCCCGGGTTCTTTATAAGCGATCCCACCGTCATATCGGCGCCTACGTCAGAAGGCTCTGTATCCTCCACGAATTCCCCGTAGCAGTTATCCACCATGATTATCAGGTCTTTCTTAAATGACCTGATATGATCAATGCATTCACCGATCTGCTCTACAGAAAAGGTGCGTCTGTCAGAATAGCCCTTTGACCTCTGGATAGCTATAAGCTTTGTCTCGGGACGGATCTTTTTTTATATCGCATTATAATCAAATCCGCCGTCAGGCGTCAGCTCCGCTTCATCATAACCTATCCCGTATTCCTTAAGAGATCCCATTGAATCCCTTATGCCTATGACCTCCTCCAGGGTATCGTAGGGTCTGCCGGAGACTGAGAGTATCATATCTCCGGGTCTTAAATTTGACATCAGCGCAAGCGCAAGCGCATGGGTGCCGCAGGTTATCTGCGGTCTTACAAGCGCATCCTCTGTATGAAAGATATCGGCGTAGACTTTCTCTAAGGTATCCCTTCCCAGATCATTATAGCCGTAGCCCGAAGTTCCCATAAGACACGCTTCCTGAACCTGTTCTTTACGGAAAGCATCAAGCACCTTCATCTGGTTTATCTCAGCGATATCATCTATGGCGGCAAACCTTTCTTTAAGTCCGGCCACCGTCTGCTCGCAAAAATCGTAAACTTCCCTGTCTATCCCCAGTCTTTTATATGCTTCGTATTTATCCATTGATATCCATCCCTGTAATTTCATTAAGACAATATCCGGCGATCTGCTCAGGCGTTTCAAATCCGGAAACATCGATCCAAATGACATTCTTCTCCCTCTTAAACCATGTCAGCTGTCTTTTGGCGAAATGCCTTGTCTGTTTTTTTATCTCTTCCACTGCTGTCTCAAGATCATATCTACCGTCAAGATGATCGTATATCTGCCTGTAGCCAAGCCCCTGCATGGATGTCATCTCTCTCGTAACCCCCATATCCTTAAGGCTTTTCACCTCAGATATAAGTCCGTTTGCCATCATCATGTCAACTCTTTTATCTATCCTTTTATAGAGTACGTCACGCGGCATCGTGAGCACAAAATACGCTGCATCGTATATGGGTTCCTTAGCTCTTTCCAGAGCGTTTTTTTCAGACATCAGTTTCCCGGTAAGACTGTGATACTCTATCGCCCTGATTATCCGCTTTAAATTTCCGTGATAAGCTTTAGCGGACACCGGATCAAAAAGCCGGAGCTCCTCTTCCATATACTCTGTTCCTTTAAGAGCCGCTTTTTTTTCAAGCATACGGCGCAGCTCATTATCTGTTTCTCCTTCTGCAAAGTCTATTCCGTAAAGAAGCGCCTGTATGTAAAACCCCGTGCCTCCGCACAATATGGGAAGCTTCCCGTCAGACCTTACTTTCTCCACAGCCTTCCCTGCCAGTTCACTAAAAACTGACACATTAAAGTCTTCTGTCGGCTCCAGTATGTCTATCATATGGTGCGGGATCCCCTGCATTTCGGAAGGCGTGATCTTTGCGGATCCTATATCCATATGTCTGTATACCTGCATGGAATCAGCGGATATCACTTCTCCGCAGGCTTTTTTTGCGAGGGCGACGGAAACAGCGGATTTCCCGGAAGCTGTAGGACCTGCTATTATCACAAGCTCCTTTCCCATCAGACTATCCTCTTAAAGAACTTCTCCAGATCTTTTTCGGAAAATTCAACCATAGTGGGTCTTCCGTGAGGACAGTGATCTGGATTATCAAGTGACAGAAGCTCAGATAA
>JAFUWM010000213.1 GCA_017483425.1 Lachnospiraceae bacterium
AGCCAATATGGTTGGAAATATGGTTGATACCAACGATAAACACTATAACTATGATGTTCTGGAAACGGATGTCAAGGTGGAAGCTCTTGATAATTTATTTAAATCTGTAACAGAAGATGCAGAAAGCCTGAAAACCCAGTAAAATTGGGCTGTTCGGGAGTTGTACTCATTTGTACTCAAAAAAATATAAAAGAAAAAAGCTGCGAAGCCAGTATTATCAAGGCTTTGCAGCTTTTTATTTAGTAGCGAGAGGGGGACTTGAACCCTCGACACCACGGGTATGAACCGTGTGCTCTAGCCAGCTGAGCTATCTCGCCAAGTTAAAAGCTATTAAGTTCTACCATAATTTAATAATGTAAAACTTGCACTTCACAATGCGCACGGGTTATTATACAATTACAAAATAAACTATGTCAAGAGCAGAAATGCTGATATAATGGAGTTTTAGAGTGAAAGCAGATAATTTTGAAGAATGGCTTGATTTTTTCATGATGGATCACAATTTGAGTCCCAATAATGTGATATATGAGGGGATTTTGGACGGCAAGATGTTCCATATGACATATAGAGAGCTTTTTGATAAAATAAGACCCTATTCAGGTATGAGAAAGAGACTGAGGGAGGATTTTTCCGCAGCGGCATATACGGGCGAATCTGTAGATGAGGCAGCATCAAAGATAGTACAGGAAGAATTGATAGATAACGGATTGATATAGATAATGGAAACAGAGGAAGTATTTGGCATAAAATATGCCGTCGGAGATGTCCTTAGCGCCGTATCCACGGTGCTTGATAAGATCGGGGATCTCAGCGGCGGCTATATATGTTTTTCTAATGTATTTACGGTAGCTACGGCGGTCGACAACAGTAAATATAAAGAGGCGCTGAACCAGTCGTCTTTTACATTTCCCGACGGCGCTCCTATAGCAAAGAGGCTTCGCAGGAAAGGAGCTGTAAACGCAAGGCGTATAGCGGGTCCGGATTTTATGGAAGCGTTACTGGGCGCTACGGCTGACGGGAGGGTTAGACATTTTTTTTACGGCTCAAGTGAATCTACTCTTGAAAAGCTGGTAACCAATATCAGGAAGAAATACCCTGAGATCAATATAGTAGGTAAGTATTCCCCTCCATTCAGGGGATTGACCCCTGATGAGGACAGGGAAATAATACAGACTGTCAACAGTGCAGAGGCGGATATAGTCTGGATAGGGCTTGGCGCTCCTAAACAGGAAATGTTCATGTATTCGCACAAGGGGAAGATCCACGGACTTATGGTCGGTGTAGGAGCCGGATTTGATTATCAGGCAGGCACCGTGAAGCGCGCGCCGCTTTGGATGCAGAAATGCTCTCTTGAGTGGCTCCACAGACTGATCACGGATCCCGCGAGGCTTTTCAAAAGATACCTCATAACAAATTCAAAGTACATCTGGTACTGTCTTACGAAAAAGGACTCATAGGAATTTTTTGGGATCAAAGGATGTGTCTATGGCAAGTACGGCGTTTTTGAAGCGTCTGTCGTGAGTCACGTCCTCGCCAAACCATGACGGGGCAACAAACGCGTCAGCTGCCTCAAGAGAGGGGAACTCAACCTCGACTATCATAAGCGGAGCGAAAGGCTCATCAAAAATATCAAGTTCTGCCTTTAATACCCCGGAATCCAGAGGGATCACATACCTTTTTTTGCGTATGACCCTGCCGTCGCATTTGGGGAGCATATGCTCAAAAGCTTCTTTTGTTATCGGAAGATTGTATTCGGTGTGTGAGATATCATTATCGCTTATGCCCTTATATGTAAGGAAGTAATCCGTGTTTTCCCGCCTTATGCGCACAGTAGGGTGTTCATTCAGATAGGCCTGCTCCATTTCTATGCAGTCATACTGCGACAGATCTTCGGGGAGCTCCAGCACGCGCCACTTTCTTTCTATCTCCATATTTTCCATAAATAACTATCCTCCGTTACAAATAAGGCGGGTATGTGGTATAGTAGTTACTGTTCATCGCCGAGCCACGCACTTGCTGCGGGGCTACGGCTGGGTAGCTTTGACTCTTCGGCACGCCGCCCATCGACTTTAGTCGATTCTGCATGGCGGCGTGCATGTTGCAATTCAGCGCATTGGCTATGCGCTGAATTGTAACGTATATTACAGTAAATAACAAATCATTTCAAAAGGAGGCTGACATGAGTAAAAAGATCGCGGCGTTTCTCGCGGAAGGCTTTGAGGAAGCGGAAGCAATAATCCCCATAGACATAGCGCGAAGGGCAGGTATTGAGGTTACAATGGTTTCCATATCCGATGATATCCATGTGACAGGAAGTCATGGGATTGAGATAAAGGCGGACGCGCTTCTTAAAGACACGGATACAACAATATATGATATGCTGATGCTTCCCGGCGGTATGCCCGGAACCACTAATCTTGAGGGATCCGAGAAGGTAAAAGAAGCCCTTCAAAAAGCAAATGAGGACGGGAAATATCTGGCGGCGATCTGCGCGGCACCCCGGTTCCTTGGAAGCCTCGGGATACTTGACGGTAAAAAGGCCACGGTCTATCCGGGGAATGATCAATATATGACAAAAGCGGACTATGACCGGGAAGCAAAAGCCGTGACTGACGGAAATGTGATAACGGCAAGGGGCATGGGCTGCGCTGTTGAGTTCGGGGGCGAGATCGTAAAAGCGCTTACAGATGCGGACAAAGCGAAAGAAATACTAAACGCAATTCAATATAATTGATTGAAACAGCGCGCTATCTGTGATAAAATAGCAAATTGGACTGTGCACAAAACGCAGCTATTACTTGAAAGGAATTATTAAAATGAGCGTACAGGTTGAAAAGCTAGAGCATAGCATGGCAAAGCTTACTATAGAACTCCCGGCGGAGGAGCTGGAGAAGGCTATACAGGATGCGTATATGAAGCAGAGAAGCCGTATAGCGATCCCGGGCTTCAGAAAGGGCAAGGTTCCGAGGGCAGTAATAGAAAAGATGTATGGGACAGAGGTCTTCTATGAAGAGGCTGCCGAGTCTGTCATAAATGGATCATACCCCGATGCGATAAAGGAATCCGGAGAAGATATAGTATCAAGGCCGGAAATATCCGTAGTGCAGATAGAGAAAGGCAAGCCTTTCATCTATACCGCGGAGGTAGCGCTCAAGCCCCCTGTAGAGCTCGGCAAATATAAGGGGATAAAGGTAGAGCCCGTAGATGTTACCGTGACCGATGACGAGGTTGAGGAAGAGATCAAGAAAGAGCTCGGGAAGAATGCGCGCGAGGTCGATGTCACGGACAGGGCTGCAAAGAATGAGGACATTGTCCTGATCGATTATTCCGGAAGCGTTGACGGAGAGAAATTTGACGGCGGCACAGCCGAGGATCAGAAGCTCGAGCTTGGTTCGCACACCTTTATCGATAATTTTGAAGAGCAGATAGAGGGTCACAATATCGGTGATGAGTTTGATGTAAACGTCACTTTCCCTGAGGAGTACCATGAGAACAGCCTTGCGGGGAAGGCAGCGGTATTTGCGGTAAAGCTCAAGGGAATCACCGAGAAGCAGACCCCTGAGCTTGATGATGACTTTGTCTCTGATGTATCTGAGTTTGATACCGTGGATGAGTATAGGGCCGATATAAGGGAAACTCTCGAGGACAGAAAGAAAGCAGCGGCAAGAACCAAAAAAGAGGATGAAGCCGTGAAGGCTCTTGTCGAGGATTCCAGGATGGAGATACCTCAGGCCATGATAGATACCGAAGCTGATTCCATGGTACAGAATTATGATAACAGACTGAGGTCACAGGGACTCGGGCTTCAGCAGTACATGCAGTATACAGGCATGACGACCGATAAGCTCAAGGATGATATGAGGGAGCAGGCGAAGCTTAATATAGAAAGCCGTCTGGTGCTTGAGGCGGTTGCCGAGGCCGAGAATATAACTATCGCCGATGAGGATATCGAAAAAGAGATACAGGAGATGGCTGACAACTACGGGATGCCGATCGACAGTATGAAGTCCCTTATAACTGACAGTGAGAGGAAGTCCATCGAGACAGATCTCAAAGTCAGAAAGGCGGTCGATATCATCATAGAGAACTCCAAAGAGGATAAGACAAAGAAGACCGCTAAGGTTGATGACGGCGATGACGTGATCGAAAAGAAGATACCCAAGCGCAAAAAGAAAGCGGAAGACAAATAAATAAGTAAGTAAGTAAGCGAGGAGGTTGGGACATGCTGGTACCTACCGTCATAGAAACCACTAACCGTGGCGAAAGAGCATATGATATATATTCGAGACTTTTAAAGGAGCGTATCATCTTTTTAGGTGATGAGGTAAATGCCCACACAGCGGGGCTTGTAGTCGCGCAGATATTGTTCCTTGAAGCCGAGGATCCGGAAAAGGATATACATTTTTATATTGATTCCCCCGGGGGCTCGGTCACGGACGGTATGGCTATATATGATACGATGCAGTATGTGAAGTGCGATGTGTCTACGATATGCATAGGCATGGCCGCTTCAATGGGGGCTTTTCTGCTTGCGGGCGGTGCCAAAGGCAAGCGTATGATTCTGCCTAATGCCGAGGTCATGATCCATCAGCCTTCGGGCGGCACCCAGGGTCAGGCGACGGAGATACAGATCGCCGCCGAGCATATCATAAGGACAAAAAAGAAGCTAAACGAGATACTTGCGCAGAATACCGGAAAGCCGGTTGAGAAGGTAGCCGAGGATACGGAGCGCGATAACTGGCTCAGTGCGGAGGAAGCGTTAGAGTATGGCCTCGTGGATAAGATAATCGAGAAAAGACCCGAATCTGACAGCGAGGACAAAGATAAGGAATAAACTATGGCGACTAAAATAGGCTTTGGTGAGGAAGATATAAGGTGTTCGTTCTGCGGTAAGACTCAGGATCAGGTGCGCAAGCTCATTGCGGGCCCCAGTGGCACGTATATTTGTGATGAGTGCGTGGGGATATGCGCGGACATCATCGAGGAGGAAGACGGCGAGGAGAATCTTGACGGGGAGCTTAATATCAACCTGCTTAAGCCTGAGGAGATAAATGAGTTTCTTAATGAATATGTGATAGGGCAGGATGAGGCCAAAAAGGTCTTATCGGTTGCCGTATACAATCATTATAAAAGGATACTTGCGCCGCAGGATGACGGGGTCGAGCTGCAAAAAAGCAATGTGATGCTACTCGGGCCTACGGGATCCGGCAAGACGCTTCTGGCGCAGACGCTTGCAAGGATCATAAATGTTCCTTTTGCCATAGCGGACGCGACAAGTCTTACCGAAGCCGGCTATGTCGGCGAGGATGTCGAGAATATATTATTAAAGCTTATTCAGGCTTCGGACTATGATATCGAGAGAGCGCAGATAGGCATAATCTATATAGATGAGATAGATAAGATCGCGAGAAAGTCTGAGAACGTATCAATTACAAGAGATGTCTCCGGAGAGGGAGTACAGCAGGCGCTGCTAAAGATAATAGAGGGAACGCTGGCATCCGTACCGCCCCAGGGTGGGAGGAAGCACCCTCATCAGGAGATGATACAGATAGATACCACAAACATACTGTTCATAGTCGGAGGAGCCTTTGAGGGGCTCGATAAGGTCGTAGAGACAAGACTTGATACGAAGTCCATAGGATTTGCGGCAGAGATCGGGGCGAATAAGGAAAAAATGATGAATGAAGCCCTGCATCACGTCCAGCCCGAGGATCTTGTGAAGTATGGTATCATACCCGAGTTCATAGGAAGACTTCCCGTTACCGTGGCGCTTGATAATCTGGACAGGGACGCGCTGGTACGTATTCTTACAGAGCCTAAGAACGCTATAATAAAGCAATACAAGAAGTTGCTGGATCTGGACGGGGTGAAGCTTACCTTTGATGATGCGGCGGTTGAAGCGATAGCGGACAAAGCAGTGAAGCGCAAAACAGGAGCCAGAGGACTCAGATCCATAATAGAAGAAACCATGACTGACGTGATGTTCAGGGTTCCGTCGGATGAATCTATAAGCGAGGTTGTTATCACAAAGGATTCTGTGGAAAAAGGCACACGCCCTCTGGAAGTAAAATTTGATTCTGAGAAAAAATCAGTTTAACTGCCGGATACCCGGCAGTTACCCGGTGGAAAAGGGTAATGGTAATAAAAAATGCTGAATTAGTAAACGTAGTTGGAGTCACGACAAAAAAACTGCCTGATACCGGGCTGCCGGAGATAGCCTTTGCGGGCAGATCAAATGTCGGAAAGTCGTCTCTGATAAACGTTTTGCTTCAGCGGAAAGCCCTTGCGAGGACTTCGTCAACACCGGGCAAGACCCAGACCATGAATTTTTATAAAGTAAATGACGATGTGTGTTTCGTTGATCTGCCGGGTTACGGATATGCCCATGTAAAAACTGATTTCAGGAGATCGTGGGGACCGATGATCGAGAGATATCTGAGGTCGTCCGGGAATCTTAAGGCAGTGTTTTTACTTATAGATATAAGGAGAGTGCCTAATGAAGACGACTCCCTTATGTATGAATGGATCGTAAACGCAGGATTTACACCCGTAATCATTGTGACCAAGGCCGATAAGGTAAAGCGTTCACAGACAAAAAAGGCGGTGCTGGATATAAAGAATGCGCTGAGGGTCACGGACGATACAGAGATATTTTTATTCTCCGCCATGAGTAAGTCAGGCAGGGAAGAGATCATGGAAAAGATAGACAGATTAATAGAGGAGGAGACGAGAGACAATGACAAAGATTGATATTATTTCAGGATTTCTGGGAGCAGGAAAGACAACTCTTATAAAGAAGCTGATAGCCGAGTCTTTTGCCGGACAGAAAGTTGTGCTTATAGAGAATGAGTTCGGAGAGATCGGCATAGACGGAAGCTTCTTAAAGGAGGCAGGGATAGAGATCACAGAGATGAATTCGGGCTGCATCTGTTGCTCGCTTGTAGGTGATTTCAAGACAGCGCTTAAAAAGGTCATAGATCAGTATGCTCCGGACAGGATAGTCATAGAGCCGTCCGGTGTAGGCAAGCTCTCTGATGTGGCAAAAGCCGTGGAGAGAGTTAATGAGGATGAAGAGGCGGTTGTGATAAATTCGCTTGTGACAGTAGTTGACGGCAAAAAGACAAAGATGTATATGAAGAATTTTGGTGAATTCTTCAATAATCAGGTAGAGTCCGCCGGCACCGTGATCATCTCGCGCTCACAGGATATGACGCAGGAGAAGCTTGACGAGACGATGGCTCTTATAAGGGAGCATAATAAAGAAGCGGTCATAATCACAACTCCCTGGGATGATATAAAGGGAGATCAGATACTTGAAGCGATGGAGAAAGGGCACACTCTCGTTGATTCTCTTATCGAAGAGATGAAGAAGCTTCCCGATGAAGACGAGCATGAGCACCACCATCACCATCATCACGACCATGACCATCATGATCACGAGGAGGAACACGAACATCACCACCACGATCATGAAGAAGGCCATGAGCACCATCATGAACATCACGAGCATGAAGAGGAGCATGAGCATCACCACGATCATGAAGAAGAGCACGAACACCATCACCATGAGCATGATGAGCACGGTCATCACCACCATCATCATCATGAGGGAGAGCTTGACGCGGATGATGTGTTCCAGAGCTGGGGCACGGAGACCGCTCATAAATTCGAAAAGGATGAGCTTGACGATATCCTGAAAAAGCTTGCGGATATAGATAGCAGGGAGTATGGCATGATACTCAGGGCAAAGGGCATGGTTCCCGATGCTTCCGGGCAGTGGCATGAGTTTGATCTCACTCCGGGCGAGTATGAAATACGCGAAAGCAGCGCTGATTACACGGGCAGGCTCTGTGTCATAGGCTCGGATCTTAAGGAAAAAGAAGTTGCGGAGTTATTTGGAATCTGAAGCAGGAAATGTTTGGTAAGAAAAAAGAGATACCTATATATCTGTTTACAGGATTTCTCGAGAGCGGCAAGACACAGTTTATAGCCGAGACCTTAAAAGACGGTCAGTTCAAAGACGGGAACAAAACGCTTTATATTATATGCGAAGAGGGTGTCGAAGAGATCCCGCAGAGAGTTCTGGATGATAATATGTTTGTTCCCTGTACGATAGAGAGTGAGGAGGACGTGTCTTTTGATACGTTTATGAAGCTCGATCTCGACTATGATCCTGACCGGGTCATGATAGAGTACAACGGGACGTGGGATCCGGATAAGGTCATCGAGGCGTTTCCCGAGAACTGGCTTCTCGCTGAGGGGATCTGTACCATAGACGCGACGACCTACCAGGATTATCTCGCTAATATGAAGCAGATGATGACAAGGCAGTTTACCTACGCGGATCTTGTTATATTCAACAGATGCGACTATTCACAGGATCTTCCGATGTTCAAGCGCACGGTCAGGGCGCTGAACCGCAGATCACAGGTCGTATTCGAGATGAAGGACGGCACAATCAATAATAATGTAAAGGAAGAGCTTCCCTACGATATCAATTCGGATGTCATAGAGGTAGAGGATGATGACTACGGCATATGGTATATTGATGTGTTCGACAATCTCGATACTTACAAGGGTAAGACGGTAAGATTCAAGGGGGTCGTATATAAGCCGAAGAGAAGCAAGGATGATATATTCGTGCCGGGCAGGTTTGCCATGACCTGCTGTGCCGCGGACATACAGTTTGTGGGCTTTCCCTGCAAGTGGAAGGACGCGAAGGTATTAAAGGAAAAGACTCCGGTATATGTGACGGCAAAGATCGGCAGTACCGAGACGAATGAGGGAAGCGCGCCCGTTCTCTATGCAGATGCCGTGGAGATCACTGATCCCCCGGAGGAAGAGGTAGTATACTTCCAGTAAGCTGCCTGTCAGATAAAACCCCCGTCTATGGATATTATCTGTCCGGTGAGATAGACCGGCATCTCAGAGAGGAGATAAACGGCCTCTGCGACTTCTTCAGGGGTACCCATGCGGCCGGCGGGGATCCTGTCTGTGAGGTCGGCTCGTTCTTCATCAGAAAAGTTTTTGTTCATATCGGTATCTATCACTCCGGGAGCCAGAGCGTTCACGGCTATGCCGGAGGGCGCCAGTTCTTTCGCGAGGGCTTTTGTAAAAGCATTTACTCCGCCCTTGGCGGCGGAATAAGCGGATTCGCAGGATGCGCCGTATAGACCCCACACTGATGAAATATTTATAATTCGGCCGCTGTGCCGGGATATCATCTTCTTTGCCGCGAAATGCGAGGTATTATATATAGAAGAAAGATCCGTCCTTAATACGTCATTCCATTTCTCAGGGGTCATATCCTGTATCAGATCAAAACAGGCAATTCCTGCGTTGTTTACAAGCAGATCCACGGAATCCATGTCATTTATGACCTTTTCTATAAAGTCGTGATCGCCGGTATCCCCGGTGTAATGTCTGCCTGGGAGACCGGACATAAGATCCGGATTGCTTTTGCATATGAGGAACAGCTCATATTCCTCCTTAAGCCTTTCGGCGACGGCGTATCCTATTCCTCTCGACGCGCCTGTTACAAGAGCTTTTTTCATGTGAAAACCTCTTTTTTAAATTTTTGTTAACAATTATTGTTTTTGGTTTACCATATTTATAACGTTATGTCAACACAAACCCCGATATATTGTGGTTTTATGGTAAAATGTTACAAATATTAACTATTTGAAACCCTTTATTTTCGGGCATCAAGTAGTTGACAAGCATCTGTAATGGTGTTATATTCATGCACAGAATTTAACAATCTTGTAACAAAAGATAATTTGAAGTTCGAAATCGATTGAGCAGATTAGCTTAATGATATAATACGAGGTAATTAATGAGAATAAGATTTACGAAGATAATATGCTCTGTACTTGTGGTGGCTGTGCTTACAGCGGGATCTACCACAGCGATGGCATCAGACGCGCTTTCTTCTGTTTTTCCTGCCGCGGGCAGTGCCAGAGCTCTTGGCGAGGGAGTTTCGGTCACAACGATCAAGGCTGATCAGATAAAAAGCAGCAGAGGAACAGATGAATCACAAAAAGCGGTTAAAGAGCTTACTACCGATGCTGTTGTAGAGTCGGTGCTTTCAAAAGCAGGTGACAGCATTAATCTGTCGGCAAAGGCATATACTTCATCAAGTACGAGTTCAAAAGCAAGCGATTCATCAAGCGCAGCTTCTATTTCATACACATCCACCGGTGAGGATGAATCAGAGGAACCATCCACAATTACAAAAACAACATCAACCGAACCTGAGATATTGACGGTCGGCGGCGGCTCTACCGGATCTGCGGTTGATGTCATGGCCATGACTCCCGTAGTATCAGCGGTATCAGAAAATGAAGGATCTGCTTCGGAGAATGAGGCTTCAGAGAGTGATTCGGACGATGAGGATGGATCTGACGGGGAAGATGTATATGACGGCGAACTTGCCGATGTGTACACGGGAAGCGGTCATTCGGATGAGGACGAGGACTTTACGAATCTTGTCATAGCCCAGGTTGACGACTATGTAAATGTAAGGTCTGAAGCATCGGAGGAGAGCGAAATCGTAGGAAAACTGTATAATGAATCAGTCGGAGATCTCATCGAGGAGGAAGGCGACTGGTATAAGATAGAGTCCGGAAGCTGTACCGGTTATGTAAAGGCAGAGTACTGCGTTACGGGTGAAGAGGCTCAGGAGCTCGCCCAGAAGGTAGGTATAAGGCTTGCAAGAGTTACTACCACCACGCTTTATGTACGGAGTGAGCCTACCAGGGATTCAGAGGTTATAGGTATGGTACCTATAGAGGATGAACTGCAGGTTCTTACCGAGATGCCCGGATGGGTCAAGGTATCCATAGAGGAAGGTGACGGCTTCGTATCAGATGAGTATGTAAAGCTTCACACAGAGTTTGTCAGGGCAGAGTCAAAGGCTGAAGAGGAAGCAAGACTCAAGCGCGAAGAGGAAGCCAGAGAAGCTGCAAGAAAGGCTGCGGCAGAGGCTGAGAAGAAGTCATCCTCAAAGAAGAAGTCAGCTTCTTCAGGTTCAGGATCCTCAGGCGGCTCTACGTATGTGGCATCCGGCTCGGGAACGGGATCTTCGGTTGCGAATTATGCATTACAGTTTGTCGGAAACCCTTATGTATATGGCGGATCTTCTTTGACAAACGGTACAGACTGCTCAGGGTTTGTAATGAGCGTATACAGGAACTTCGGTGTATCGCTTCCTCACAGCTCCGGTGCTGACAGAAGCGTAGGATATGGCGTAAGCGGAGGTCTTGCAGCGGCACAGCCGGGAGATATAGTATGCTACTCAGGTCATGTGGGTATCTATATAGGCGGAGGCCAGATAGTACATGCTTCAACGGCGAGCACAGGTATCAAGGTGTCAAATGCTAACTACAGAAGCGTACTGGCAGTAAGAAGGGTATTCTAACCGGAACAAGGCTGGAATAATGTTAAACCAGGGGATCGGGCAAGAGCCCGATCCCTTTAAAATTGCAAATAAAATCTCTGTTTGTTATACTAGATTCATATTGTATTAGGAGGAATCACCATGAAATTTGTCATAGTTGGAAAAAACGTCGATGTGACTCCCAGTCTCAGAGCAAACGTAGAAGAGAAGATAGGTAAGCTGGAAAAATACTTTTCCCCTGATACGGAGGTGCATGTGACACTTTCCGTTGAGAAAGAGAGACACAAGATCGAGGTGACCATTCCGGTCAAGGGAAGTATCATAAGGTCGGAGCAGGTAAGCAACGATATGTATATTTCCATAGACCTTGTCGAGGAGATCATAGAGAGACAGTTAAAGAAGTATAAGAATAAGATCATAGACAAGGAGCAGGCCTCAGAGTCTTTCAAGAGAGAATACATAGAGCGCGACTATCAGGATGAGGATGAGATAAAGATAGTAAGGACAAAGCAGTTTGATATGAAGCCTATGTATCCGGAGGATGCCTGCGTCCAGATGGAGCTTCTTGGCCATAGCTTCTATGTGTTTAATAATGCCGAGACCGGCGCCGTGAATGTCGTTTATAAAAGAAAGGCCAATACCTACGGCTTGATAGAGCCTGAGATCTGATATGGACAGAGGAACTGCCCGGGAAATCCCGGGCAGTTATTTTGAACACTATTCTTTATCTTCTTTCTTAGGTTTATATCGCTCATCTCCGCTTTCTATATACAGCATAAAATCGTTTATCTGTTTTTCTGTCCATCCGGCTTCTCTTAAGCCAAGTATGAACCGGGTGTTTTCCTGCATATTCATACCGCACCTCCCTGCAGACTTTTTTGTACCTACTTACTAATTATACAAGGAGACATTGAAAACAGCAACCTCGTGTGATAAACTAATACGGCAAGTCTAAAAAAATCATGCATTATATTTAAGGAGGTATTGAATGTCAAAAAAGATCGTCTTGGCCGGTGCATGTCGTACTGCGATCGGCACAATGGGAGGTTCACTTTCAACCACACCCGCAGTTAAGCTGGGCTCACTTGTTATCAAAGAGGCTATAGAGAGAGCAGGGGTTCCTGCCGACAAGGTAGACCATGTATATATGGGCTGCGTCATACAGGCAGGGCTTGGCCAGAATGTAGCGCGTCAGGCTTCTATAGGCGCTAATCTTCCGATAGAGACACCTGCTGTTACTGTGAACGTGGTTTGCGGCTCAGGTCTTAATTCCGTGAATATGGCTGCGCAGATGATACAGGCAGGCGATGCGGATGTTGTTGTCGCAGGCGGTATGGAAAACATGTCAATGGCTCCTTTTGCCATCCCGAACGGCAGATACGGCTACAGGATGCTGAGACCCGATCAGAGCCAGGGCGCGCTGATGGATACGATGATAACCGATGCTCTTTGGGATGCTTTTAACGATTACCACATGATCACGACAGCGGATAATATCGCAAGGCAGTGGAAGCTTACCAGAGAAGAGCTTGACGAGTTTGCGCTTAAGAGTCAGCAGAAGGCATGCGAAGCGATCGAAAAAGGGTACTTCAAGGACGAGATAGTTCCCGTAGAAATAAAGAAAAAGAAAGAAACCGTTGTATTTGATACAGATGAAGGCCCGAGGCAGGGTTCTACGATAGAGGGACTCGCAAAGCTCCGTCCTATCAATCCCGACGGCTTCGTAACCGCCGGAAACGCATCCGGAATAAATGACGGCGCGGCTGCGGTCGTCGTTATGACAGAGGAGAAGGCTAAAGAGCTCGGAGTGACACCTATGGCTGAGTTCGTGGCAGGCGCTCTTGCAGGCGTTGATCCTTCGATAATGGGCATCGGTCCCGTGGCAGCGACAAAGAAGGTTATGGCAAAGACAGGCATGACGATAGACGATTTTGATATATATGAGGCAAACGAGGCATTTGCCGCACAGTCTGTAGCGGTGGGAAAGGATCTCGGATTTGATCTGAGCAAGCTGAACCTTGCGGGCGGAGCCATAGCTCTCGGACATCCCGTAGGGGCATCCGGCGCACGTATACTTGTGACACTGCTTCACAATATGAAGCGTACAGGAGCAAAGACCGGTCTTGCTACGCTCTGCATCGGCGGCGGCATGGGTTGCGCTACAGTGGTTAAGGCTATTTAAGGAGACAAACAATGGGATTTGTAGATTACGAAGTAAAAGGCAATTATGCCGTTATCACGATCAACAGGGAAAAGGCATTAAATGCTCTGAATTCCGAAGTTCTTGAGGATCTGGACAAGGTGCTTGACGGGATAGACCTTGATACCGTAAGAGCAGTAGTTCTCACGGGCGCGGGAGAGAAATCCTTTGTCGCGGGCGCTGACATAGGAGAGATGAGCACGCTTACAAAGGCCGAGGGAGAAGCCTTTGGCAAAAAGGGTAATGATATCTTCCGCAAGATCGAGACCTATCCTATACCGTTCATAGCTGCTATAAACGGCTTTGCTCTGGGCGGTGGCTGTGAGATCTCCATGAGCTGTGATATCAGGATCGCATCGGAGAATGCGGTATTCGGACAGCCTGAGGTGGGACTTGGCATCACTCCCGGCTTCGGAGGCACACAGAGGCTCGCGCGCCTTGTCGGCCCCGGAATGGCAAAGCAGCTTATATATACGGCTCGCAATATCAAGGCTGACGAGGCTCTCCGCATAGGTCTTGTCAACGCGGTTTATCCGGCGGAGGAGCTTATGGGTGAAGCTGAGAAGCTTGCGGGTACGATCGCGGGCAATGCTCCCATAGCAGTCCGCGCCTGCAAAAAGGCGATAAATGAAGGCCTTGAGCTTCCGATGGATGAAGCTATCGCTCTTGAGGAGAAGCTTTTCGGCTCTTGCTTCGAGTCAGAGGATCAGAGGGAGGGCATGGCGAACTTCCTCAGGAAAAAGGATGATCCCGCCAAGGTTAAGCACGTAGATTTCAAAAACAAATAAAGAATATCAAGATATATTTTTAAGGAGGTAAAAATGAAGGTAGCGGTTATTGGTGCCGGAACAATGGGGCAGGGTATCGCAAAAGCGTTCGCGCAGTGTGACGATTTTGACAAGGTTTATCTTTGCGATATCAAGACTGAGTTTGCCGAGGGCGGACTTGCAAAGATCAAGAAAGGCTATGAGAAGCTTGTATCAAAGGGCAAACTCGAGCAGGGTATGGCGGACGCGTATCTTGCAAAGTTTGAGACAGGCCTCAACTCCATAGCTACAGACCCCGATCTCGTAGTCGAGGCGGCACTTGAGGTTATGCAGATCAAGCAGGACTGCTTCAAGGATCTGATGGAAAACATAGTGAAGAACGAGAACTGCATTTTCGCGTCAAACACGTCTTCTCTTTCTATCACGGAGATAGGGGCAGGACTTCCCAAGCCCATTATAGGTATGCATTTCTTTAATCCGGCAGATCGGATGAAGCTTATAGAGGTCATAGCGGGCGCGAATACACCGGCTGATCTTGTAGAGAAAGTAAATGATATCTCCGTCAAGCTTGGCAAGACTCCCGTACAGGTAAACGAGGCTCCCGGCTTCGTAGTAAACAGGATACTCATCCCGCTTATCAATGAGGGTATATTCGTTTATTCGGAGGGGATATCGGATATAGAGGGAATAGACAACGCCATGAAGCTTGGCTGCAATCATCCCATGGGACCCCTTGAGCTCGGTGATTACGTAGGACTTGATATAGTGCTTGCCATTATGGAGACCCTTTACGACGAGACAGGCGATTCCAAGTATCGTCCGGCTCCGCTGCTCAAAAAGATGGTAAGAGGCAAGAAGCTTGGTGTCAAGACAGGCATAGGCTTCTACGACTATGCTGACGGCGGCAAGGTACCGACAGATAAGAAATAAGGCTTAATAATACACACGGAGGATAATTGATCATGGATTTTACTTTACCAAAGGAACATGAGATGGCGAGACAGCTCTTTAAGGATTTCGCCGAGAACGAAGTAAAGCCGCTTGCACAGGAGATCGACGAGGAGCACAGGTTCCCCAGAGAGACTGTCGAGAAGATGGCTAAGTACGGCTTCATGGGCATACCTGTACCCAAGGAATACGGCGGGCAGGGTTGTGACACTCTGACATACGCTATGTGCGTGGAGGAGCTTTCAAAGGTATGCGGTACGACAGGAGTTATCGTATCAGCGCATACATCACTCTGCATCGATCCTATCCTTACTTTCGGTACAGAAGAGCAGAAGCAGAAGTACGTGGTACCGCTTGCAAAGGGAGAGAAGCTCGGAGCATTCGGCCTTACCGAGCCCGGCGCGGGTACAGATGCACAGGGTCAGCAGACCAAGGCTGTAGAGGACGGAGACGAGTGGGTATTAAACGGCTCCAAGTGCTTCATCACAAACGGTAAGGAAGCGGATGTTTATGTTATATTCGCGGTTACCGGTAAGATTGAGAAGCGCGGAAGGATGATGAAAGAGATTTCTGCTTTCATCGTTGAGAAAGGTACACCCGGCTTTACATTCGGAACCAAGGAGAACAAGATGGGTATCTGCGGTTCGGCTACATACGAGCTTATATTCACGGACTGCCGAATCCCCAAGGAGAATCTTCTCGGACAGCGCGGCAAGGGCTTCAACATCGCTATGCACACGCTCGACGGCGGACGTATCGGTATAGCTGCCCAGGCATTAGGACTTGCAGGCGGCGCACTGGAGAATACGATCAATTACGTAAAGGAAAGGAAGCAGTTCGGCAAGGCTATCGGACAGTTCCAGAACACCCAGTTCCAGCTTGCAGATATGGCGACCAAGGTTGAGGCGGCAAAGCTTCTCGTATACAAGGCTGCAAGGAAGAAAGACGAATACAAGAAGGATCCCAAGGTTTCTTATTCCGTAGAAGCCGCTATGGCAAAGCTCTGTGCGGCTGAGGTTGCTATGGAAGTCACGACCAAGGCGGTACAGCTTCACGGCGGTTACGGCTACATCAGGGAATACGATGTAGAGAGAATGATGCGCGACGCTAAGATAACAGAGATCTATGAAGGAACCAGCGAGGTTCAGAGAATGGTCATCTCTGCGGCACTGCTGAAGTAAGAATAAAGGTAAAGGAGTATAGATACAATGAAAGTTATCGTTTGTATAAAGCAGGTACCGGATACCAAGGGCGGAGTCAAGTTTAATCCTGACGGTACACTGGACAGAGGAGCAATGCTTGCCATCATGAATCCTGACGATAAGGCGGGACTTGAGGCGGCTTTAAGACTTAAGGATCAGTACGGCGCGGAGGTCACGGTTCTCACAATGGGACTTCCCAAGGCTGACGCTGTACTCAGAGAAGCTCTTGCTATGGGCGCAGACAAGGCAATCCTTGTCACAGACAGAGTACTCGGCGGCGCTGATACATGGGCAACATCTTCAACTATCGCAGGCGCACTCAGAAACCTTGAGTATGATCTCATCATCACAGGCCGTCAGGCTATCGACGGCGACACGGCGCAGGTCGGACCTCAGATCGCGGAGCATCTTAATATCCCTGTAATATCCTATGCGCAGGAGATAAAGATCGATGGCGATAAGGTAATCGTAAAGAGGCAGTATGACGACAGGTATCACATGCTCGAGGTAAAGATGCCTTGTCTTATCACGGCTCTTTCAGAGCTCAATGATCCCAGATATATGACTCCCGGCGGAATCTTTGACGCGGTCGCTGCGGATATCACGACATGGGGAAGGGCTGACCTTAAGGATGTGGATGATGCAAACCTTGGACTCGCAGGCTCACCTACAAAGATCGCAAAGGCTTCCGACAAGGTAAGAAAAGGAGCAGGCGAGAAGGTTGTCCCCGACACACCGGAGGATGCAGTTAAGTATATCATCGGCAAGCTCGATGAAAAGCACGTCATCTAAGGGAGGTAAAATCAAATGCAGAATATAGAAGAATATAAAGGCGTATTCGTCTTCGCTCAGCAGGTAGACAACAAGGTGAGCGGGATCGCATACGAGTTGCTCGGAAAAGCAAAGGATCTTGCTGAACCTCTCAATGCGCAGGTGACGGCAGTCCTTATCGGCTCTGATGTAAAGGGTCTCTGCGACAAGCTCGCCGAGTACGGAGCAGACAGGGTCATCGTAGTGGATGATCCCGAGCTCAAGGAATACAGGACTGAGCCCTACGCTCACGCTCTTGCATCGGTAATAAATGAGTATAAGCCCGAGATAATGCTCGTAGGAGCTACGGCAATCGGACGTGATCTGGGACCTACGGTTTCAGCAAGGGTCGCAACGGGACTTACGGCTGACTGTACGGTGCTTAATATCGGTGATTTCCCGCTTCAGCCCATACCCGGCAAGGAAGACGAGCAGAAGCACAATCAGCTCCTTATGACCCGTCCTGCTTTCGGAGGCAATACTATAGCTACTATCGCCTGCCCGAATAACCGTCCCCAGATGGCTACGGTAAGACCCGGCGTTATGCAGAAGATCGATCCCGTAAAGGGCGCCAAGGCAGAGATAATCGAGTACAATCCCGGCTTCACTCCCAATAATAAATATGTGGAGATCAAGGAAGTCGTTAAGAAGGTATCCGATATCAAGGACATCATGGATGCGAAGATCCTTGTTTCAGGCGGACGCGGAGTCGGATCACCTGAGAACTTCAAGATCCTTGAGGAGCTTGCCGATGCGATAGGCGGACAGGTAAGCTGCTCACGTGCGGTTGTTGATTCGGGCTGGAAGCCTAAGGAGATGCAGGTAGGCCAGACCGGAAAGACCGTAAGGCCTAATGTATACTTTGCTATCGGTATCTCAGGCGCTATCCAGCATGTAGCCGGCATGGAGGAGTCAGACATTATCATCGCGATCAACAAGGATGAGGACGCTCCGATCTTTGATGTGGCGGAATACGGCGTAGTAGGCGATCTGAATAAGGTCGTGCCCGAGCTTACAAAGCAGATACTTGCTGCAAAGGAAGCAAAAGGCGCATAAGTAAAAAAGCATGCGTTGACCCCGGGGATCATCCCCGGGGTCATTTCCTGTTTAAATGGTGTATAATATTGAGCATGATAAGCATAATCGTTCCTGTATATCAGGCAGAAAAAACTTTGAGTGAATGCATAGAGAGTATCTTAAGCCAGACGATGCCGGATTTTGAGCTGATACTTGTAGATGACGGATCAACTGACGGATCCGGAGATCTCTGTGACAGTTATGCCGCAAAGCATGACAAAATACGTGTGATACACAAGGAAAACAAAGGAGCCGCTGCTGCAAGGAATACAGGGATTTTAGAGGCAGTCGGCGAATGGGTCTGCTTTATAGACAGCGACGATGTGATCGCTCCTGATTTTCTGGAGGTTCTTATCCATACAGCTGATGAAACGGGTGCGGATATAGTATCCTGCGCTTATGTTAAATGCAGCAGGGAAGAAGCCCGTTATGGCAAAGCCCTCTTTGATCAGAAAATATCTGCAGGTTCTGACACGACGGAGTACAGAGGGAAAGATGGAGTGAGGGCTCTCCTTTATCAAAAAGGGTTTATCAGCGCTCCCTGGGGCATGATATCAAAGAGGAAGCTGTGGAACGGAGTTTCCTTCCCTGAGGGATCCGCAGCGGAGGATATGGGAACGATTTACCGTCTTTTTCTTGAGGCATCCTCTATCGCACGTACGGACAGGGTATTGTACGGGTATGTCGTAAGCGCTTCCAATACGGTGTTTTCGACTTCGTCCAAAAGGAATCCTGATTATTTCAGGCACAGCAGACAGATGATATCTTATATAAAAAAGTATCATCCAGGCTGCCTGAGGGCGGCTGCGAGCAGGCATTTATCCACCTGTTTCCAGATCCTCTCGGAAACAGATCCTGAAAGCGCTGATGCGTCCGTAAAGAGTCTGACCGGCAAAATATATGCTGATATAAAATCTGTGCGCCCTGTTGTGATAAAAGACCCCGGAGCACGCGTGCGAAACAGGGGGGCAGCCTTGCTAAGCTGCTTCAGTACAGGCGTTGTTCACAGGCTTTTATATAATAAGTATCTCAGGGATTTTCCGAGGGATAAGGGAAATCATATCGCACTGGCGGAATACCAGGGCAGATGCGATGAAGCCGGCAAGGCAGTCGGACATGCCCCCAAGGTACTCGCGGAGTACGTCAGGATGACGGAGCAGGATCATAAGATCAGCATATATGCTCCTGCCTGTATAGTTCGTGAGATACCCGATGATATTGTATCCTGCTCGGAGATACATCATCTGCGGCATGAGATAATCATGAAGGGGCATATGCCCTTTATCGACAGGATCTTAAATAAATTCAGGATGTTTTTAAATATACGTCATATACTGCATGAAAGTGACGCTGATGTGATCTGGTTCTTTAATGTTGAATTCTATCTTTTTCTGTACCTTTCGATATTCGGAAATGCAGGGAAAAGGATAGTCGTCACAATGTTTATTGACGGATATCATACCGGAGCTTTGGCGGGAATTAAGCAAAAGATCTTTGAGCGAGGCCAGCGCAGAGTATCAAGATGCATCTCCACGGGACCCTCATTTGAATACAAAAACATGCCTTCGGTATTTATTCCCGATTATGTCTGTGACGACAGTATATACGCAAAGTACAGAGGTAATCTAAAGGAAGCCTGCGCTGTATGTCTTGGGACAATGGATCACGGCAAGGAGCTTGACGAGCTTATAGAAGCGTTTAACCGCATATCCTACAGGCTGGTGATAGCGGGCAGGTTTTATGATAAATCCTGGTTTGAAGATCTGAAAGCGAAAGCTGCTGATAATATAGAGATACGGGATGTTTATCTTGATCAGGAGGAGTATCTTTCTCTGCTCTCTCATGCGGTGTATGCGGTACTTCCGTATAATGAAAGGAAATATGCTTCACAGACCTCCGGAGTTATGCAGGAAGCGATATTTACGGATACTATCGTGCTTACACATAGTGATATACTCACGGGAAATAAGGTTCCCGGCGTGGGTTACAGATCATACAAGGATATAACGGACAGTCTGCTGGGAGACGATCCGGATGATAAAAACGGTAAAAGAAACCGGAGCATCCTTGAGAAATATAAGGAGCTCCGGCATAGCGTATACGATAAAGAAAAAATAAAAAAGAAAATAAACTATTACTCTACTACGTAAGGCAGCAGCGCCAGATGTCTTGCGCGCTTGATGGCAACCGTAAGCTCTCTCTGATGCCTCGCGCAGGTTCCCGTGACACGTCTGGGGAGGATCTTTCCTCTCTCGGAAATGAATTTCCTGAGCCTTACTACATCTTTGTAATCAATGTCTCCGTCCTTGCCGCAGAAAATGCAGACTTTCTTTCTTCTGCGAATTCCGCCGGGTCTTCTGGGTCTGTCTGAATGATCGTTATTTCTTGTATATGGCATTTTTTTGTCTCCTGTTTTTAGTTAAATGGTAATTCATCATCTATTTCATCCGGCACATTCATAAATCCGTCATCTGCCGGCTGTGGTGCTGAGGATACGGCTTCGGATCTGCCTGAGGGCGCGGAATAGTCTGCTCCGGAATTCATATTTGAAGCTGACGCGCTTTTGCTCTCCCCAAACTCAATTTCCTCAACTGCAACATCTGTGGTATATACGGTCTGTCCGTCCTTATTCTGGTAGCTGCCGGTCTGGATACGTCCGACGACATCGAATTTCATTCCCTTGCGGGCGTACTTTTCGACAAATTCACCGGTCTTTCCGAAAGCCACACAGCTTATAAAATCAGCAGTCGGTCCGTTTCCGTCCTGATTTCTGCTCCTTCTGCGATCTACTGCGAGAGTAAACCGGGCTATACACATCTGATTTTCACCCTGGGAATATCTCACATTCGGATCTCTTGTAAGGCGTCCCGTCAACATTGCCTTATTCATTTATTCTGCCCTACACTTTCTGTGGTCCCTGCCACTTATTACTCAGCCGTGTCTGAAGCTTCTTCGGATGAAGACTCTGAAGCCTCAGCCGCATCTTCGGGTTCGGAAACAGGCTCCTCATCAGCCGGCTCCTCCGTCTTTCGGGGCGCATCATAAGAAGCCTCTGTCTGCTCAGGCTTTTCTTCCTCGTGCTTAACCGAAAGCTCTTTCTCGTCAGATACAATGAGATATCTGTATACATTCTCTACGATCCTGATACGATGCTCGATCTCGGCAATAGCCTCCGGCTCTGCCTGGAACTTGATGAAGACATAGTAGCCTTCCTTTACCTTGTGCACCTCATAGGCAAATTTCCTTTTGCCCCAGTCATCTTCTGAAGAGATGGTGCCGCCGAAACGTGTGATGAGTCCCCTCACCTTCTCAAGAACGGCATTTTTCGCGTCGCTCTCAAGTTGTCCGTTGACTGCAACGGCCAATTCATACTTGTTCATTATTTTACCTCCTTATGGTCTGTCCGGCTCACACATTACTTATCGCATGAGCAAGGCGGATATATCACGAACTCATACACTAGCACAAATAGCCCCAAAAGTAAAGTTGAAAGTTTTTTTGTATTTATGTATGATAAGAAAGTATGTTTAGGCTTATTATTAATGCGGATGATCTGGGAATATCACAGGAAGTGAATGAAGCGATAGCGGAATGCTTTTCTGCCAGGTTCATTACAAGCACTACGCTCATGGTAAATATGGACTATGCCGATGAAGCAGCGGAGATGGCCGGGAAGTACGGCTGGCATGAGCGGGTGGGACTGCACCTTAATTTTACAAGCGGATTTCCACTCACCGAGGGGATCAGAAAATACAGAATTTTCTGTGACAGGGACGGGAGCTTTAATGCTTTGTTTTTTCACAGGATGAATTCAAGGCTGCATATGTCGAAAGGAGAGACAGAGGCTGCCAGAGCAGAAGCCGAAGCACAGATTAGAAAATATATATCATACGGGTTTCCGAATAAGCATCTGGATTCACACCACTACGTACATACGGATCGTTCCATCTGGAAAGCCGTGGAGCCTCTTGTGGGGAAGTATGGAATACGTTCGGTGCGGCTGACCAGGAATCTGTACAGCAGGATGTCTTTTCCTAAAAGGATCTATAAAGAAAGGTTCAACAGGAGGCTTAAGTCACTGCCGATACAGACTACGGATTACTTCGGGTCGTTTAAGGACTTCACGCAGTGCAGGGAAACCATAAGGGACGGGTCACTCACAGAGATAATGGTGCATCCCATGTATGATGAGTCCGGAAAGCTTGTTGATACGGCAAGACCTGTTGAGGAAGAGAAAGATTATCTTTCCGGGATCAGATATATAAAAGAGTTTTACTGAAGTAATGGGGAAGAAGATAAAAGAAAAAAGAAACAGTTATAAGGGAACGCTGAGGCTGTATGTCAGCTGGCCTCTGATATTATCCCTTTTTCTTGCTGTCTGTGCTGTGGGTATGTTTTTTATTGATACCAGAGCCGGGATTGCCGCCGCGGCAATGACTGCGGTGTACACAGGGATAGCTTTTGCCATACGTTTCTATAACCGTAAGGCGATAATGAACGATATGGTGAATTTTGCCTTAAGCTTCGGGCAGGTTCAGAAGGGTCTCTTAAAAGGGCTTTCACTTCCATATGCGCTGCTGGATGAAGGCGGAAGGTTCGTATGGTGCAATACTGAATTTCAGAATCTGATGGGCAAGGAACCGCCGTTTGGAAGATCCATCACTTCTTATATTCCCGAGATTACAAAGGATAAGCTTCCGGAGGACGGAGAGGGTACAGAAGTCAGGTTCTCAGTCAGTGAAAGAGATTTTAAGGCTGATATAAGGCGGACTTCGCTTGATGAGATGGCGCATAGCTCCCTTATAGTCGATGATTCGGGCTTTACGGGATCGATCATTACGATATTCCTTTATGACGAGACAGAGGTCAATGACCTGAAAAAGCTCAACAGGGATCAGTCAATAGTTGCGGGCTATATATATATGGATAATTATGACGAGGCGATGGAAAACGTCGAGGAAGTCAGAAGATCGCTGCTTGTGGCTTTGATAGACAGAAAGATCAAAAAATATTTTGGGGACTATGATGCCGTTGTAAAGAATACGGAGAGAGATAAATATTACATAACCATGAAAAGAGCCTCGTTTGATAAGCTGGTAGACAATCGGTTTGATATTCTCGAGGATGTAAAGACAGTCAAAGTCGGGAATGAAATGTCAGTCACGCTATCCATGGGATTTGGGCTTGAAACAGGCTCTCTTACAGAAGATACGGCATATGCCAGAAGCGCTATAGACCTTGCGCTGGGGCGCGGTGGAGATCAGGCTGTAGTTAAGACGATGGACAGGACGGCTTATTATGGCGGCAAGAGTATGCAGATGGAGAAGAATACCCGTGTCAAGGCAAGAGTTAAAGCACAGGCGCTTAAGGAGATCATAGAGCAGAAGGAACGGGTCTTTTGCATGGGACACCAGATCACGGACATAGACACGTTCGGAGCTGCTGTAGGTATCTACAGGGTAACGAAGCAGCTTGAAAAAAAGTGTCATATTGTAATAAATGATGTGACCCAGTCAATAAAGCCGTTTGTAGACGCGTGTTCTAAGGAACCTGACTTTGATCCGGATATGTTTGTTACGAGCGCGGAGGCCCTGCAGCTTGCGGACAGCGAAAGTTCGGTCATGGTTGTAGTCGACACGAACAAGCCCTCCATAACAGAATGTCCGGAGCTGCTGCGCAGGATAAGGACAGTGGTCGTACTTGACCATCACAGGATCGGCACGGAAACAATAGAGAATGCCACTCTTTCATATATTGAGCCGTACGCGTCAAGCGCCTGTGAGATGGTTGCGGAGATACTTCAGTATATATCCGATAATATACGCATAAGGAGCGTCGAAGCGGACAGCCTGTACGCGGGTATGATGATAGATACTAATAATTTCATGACGAAAGCAGGGGTCAGAACCTTTGAGGCGGCTGCCTTCCTTAAAAGGAGCGGGGCGGATATCACAAGGGTCAGGAAGCTCTTCCGTAACGATATGGATTCCTTTAAAGCAAGGGCGGAGGTTGTAAGGCAGGCAGAGCTTTTTCATGATAAGTACGCGGTATCCATCTGTGACGGGAATGGGCTCATCAGCCCCACGGTTGTGGGATCGCAGGCTGCGAATGAATTATTGAATATAAATTCCGTAAAGGCATCTTTCGTGCTTACGGATTATCAGAACCGCATCTATATTTCCGCGAGATCCATAGATGAGATAAATGTCCAGCTCATAATGGAGAGACTCGGCGGCGGCGGACACATGAACATAGCAGGAGCGCAGTTGACGGATATGTCTCCGGAAAGCGCAAAACAAAAGCTTAAGGATATAATAGATGAAATGGAAAAGGAAGGAGAGATCGTATAGATGAAAGTGATATTGCTTGAGGACGTTAAGTCACTCGGAAAAAAAGATGATATTGTCGAGGTAAAGGAGGGTTACGCAAGGAACTTTCTTTTTACAAAGAATCTGGGGATACCGGCTGATTCCAGGAATATGAACGATGTAAAGCTCAGAAAGGCAAGGGAAGCAAAGCTTGCGGCGGAGAAGCTTAAGGAGGCAAAGAACCTTGCGGAGAAGCTTGAAAAAACCAGTGTTACCTGTAAGGTCAAAGCCGGCAAGGACGGAAAAGTATTCGGCTCCGTGTCCTCTAAGGAGATCGCGGAGGAGATGAAAAAGCAGAACGGTATAGAGGTGGATAAAAAGAAACTCGTTCTTTCTGAGCCTATAAAGAATCTGGGCACATATAAGGTGAACGTAAAGCTCCATCCCGAGGTTACGGCTTTTCTTACGGTTGATGTGCTGCCTGAAGAGTAAAGGAAGCTATGCCGGTAGATGAAAATACGATAAAAAGAATACCGCCGCATTCCTCGGAGGCGGAGCGCTCTGTGATCGGCTCCATGCTTTATGACGATACCAGGGAGGCTATATTTACTGCTACGGAGATACTGACAAGGAGCGATTTCTATGAGGAGAGGTACGGGCTGCTCTTTGAAGTTATAGTTGAACTCTTTAATGAGCAAAAGCCGGCAGATTCAGTGATGATCCAGGAGAAGCTTCGTGAAAAAGGAGCTCCTGCCGAGATCACAAACCCTGTATTCCTTGCCGAAATAGTTGATTCGGTACCTACGGCTGCGAATGTGAGGTATTACGCGGAGATAGTCAGGGAAAAAGCCCTGCTGAGAGCAATAGTAAGAGTTAATTCGGATATTGAGAACGATTGCTACAGAGGGGATAGGGATACAGCGGATATTCTGGAGGATACCGAGAAACGGATATTTGACCTTGTGCAAAACCGCGGAAGATCCCAGATAAAGCCGATCAAGGAGATAGTAATAGATGCCCTCCAGCATATACAGGATGTAGCAAAGGCCGAATCAAAGATTACGGGTATCCCCTCGGGGTTTGAGGATCTGGATGATAAGACAGCGGGGTTCCAGAAATCCGATCTTATACTCATAGCCGCCAGACCCTCAATGGGAAAAACGGCGCTGGTGCTGAATATAGCGCAATATGCCTGTTTTAAGAGAGACTATCACTGCCTCTTTTTTTCACTGGAGATGTCAAAGGAGCAGCTGGTTAACAGGCTGCTTGCGATGGAATCAAGAGTTGATTCGCAAAATATAAGAATTGGACATTTAAATGATGACGAGTGGCGTGGTATTATAGAAAGTGCGGGAATCATCGGGATGTCCAACCTTGCGATAGATGATACGGCCGCGATAACTGTAGCGGAGATGCGCTCCAAATGCAGGAGATATAAGATCGAACACGGACTTGATATGGTCATTATAGATTATCTTCAGCTTATGAGCGGCCGGGGATCCGGGAGAAATGAAGTATCAAGACAGCAGGAGATATCGGATATATCAAGGAGCCTGAAAGCTCTTGCCCGTGAGCTTGAATGTCCGGTACTGGCGCTTTCACAGCTTTCCCGTGAGGTTGAGAAAAGGCCTGATCATCGTCCTATGCTGTCAGATCTTAGAGAATCTGGGGCTATCGAACAGGACGCAGATGTGGTAATGTTTATATACAGGGATGACTACTATAATGAAGACTCGGAGCGAAAGGGAGTTGCGGATGTGATCCTTGCCAAGCAGCGAAACGGCTCTATAGGAACTGTAAGCCTCGCGTGGATTGCACAGCTTACAAAGTTTGAATCATTGGTAAAAGAGTGACAGTCATGAAAATTGAAAAGGTAAACGAAAGACAGATCAGATGCACATTGACCAAAAACGACCTCACCTCGAGAAATCTCAAGATGAGTGAATTGGCGTACGGCACGGATAAGGCAAAAAATCTCTTTAAGGATATGATGCGTGAAGCATATCACAGATTTGGTTTTGAGGTGGAGGATATTCCTCTGATGATAGAAGCGATCCCCATTTCAAATGATGCCATCGTGCTTGTGATCACGAAAGTGGAAGATCCTGAGGAGCTTGATACCAGATTTTCCAAATTTGCGCCTTCACTCAGCGATACTCCGGTACAGGAGCCGGCAAAAATAAAGGATCCCGGTAATGCGGACGACATTATAGATCTTTTTAAGAAGCTTAAAGAGCAGGTCGAGGACGCAAGGGCTGCATTGACCGCGAGTGATTCCGGAGATTCTATCACAACCAGCAGGAAGATCGGATCGGCGGATGCCGGAACGGAGCGCGAGGTTAAGATTACGATCCAGGTCGACCTTACCAAACTGTATTCCTTTGATGATCTTGACAATGTGATAAGGGTGTCCAAAATACTCAAGGGAATCTACCATGGTGAGAATACGCTATACAAAAATCCGGATACCGGCAGATACTATCTTCTGCTCAGAAAATCAGACCATACTCCCGAAGTGTTTAATAAGGTCTGTAATATAATCACAGAATACGGACATATGGAAGAATGCACCTCGGCCGTGGAAGGGCGCATAAAGGAGCATTATGAGATCATAGTACAAAGCTACGCTATGGAGAAGCTCTCGATAATATAGTCTCTTGTAAAATGTATACAATTATTGTAGAATATTCAGTACGTTGACTAAGAAGCAAAAATCCCATTGCTTCGTGAAATATATTAAGGAGGAATGTAAAATGGCTCACGTTATTAATGATTCATGCATAAGCTGCGGTGCTTGTGCAGCGCAGTGCCCTGTAAACGCTATCTCAGAGGGCGACGGCAAGTATGAGGTTGATGCAGCTACCTGTATAGACTGCGGCGCATGCGAGGCAGGCTGTCCAGTAGGCGCGATCGTAACAGAGTAAGGATTGCTTAGAACCTTGTAAGTATTAGGGGACGTACTTTTCAAGTACGTCCCCTTTTCTTTTTCCACATAATAAACGTTTTTAACAAAATTTTAAAAGGTCTTGAAATACGCTCAAGATGCGTATATAGTTCATTATCGTAGAGCGATCGGAAATCTTAATGCAGACAGGAGGTGACCGGTCAAAATATAAAAGGGAATTTTTTCAGGATGGTATTTCAGACATCATCCGAGAACCCCTGAAAAGGGGTGTCAGTTTTTTTCCATACGGCGCAGCCGTATCTGAACCTTCCCTTAAAGTTTTTCCAGATATAAATGCAATTTTTCTTTCAAGTTTTTTCATTGCATTATCCGGTCGCACTATAATTCCAGCCGGGGTGCGGATATATCACAGATCTCCATATGGCCGGAAAAAAATTGAAAAGGAGATTTTATATGAAAACAAGCAGAAGACGGGATGATACTGATGCTGAACTTATGATGATGCTTGCGAAGTATCAGGCAAGCGGTGTGCCGATCTATTTTGAGGATCGCCCGTGTACGCCGCAGGAAGTCGTGAATATCATGATGGTGAAAGAGAATGAAGTATATATGCCGGATTATGTGACAGATAAGCATAACAATGTAGTTCAGATAAGGTATGATCACGTGAAATGAGCATATCGCTTTGCAGACTGGCTTCCGACGGCAGAACATATCTGTGACAGGGCGTCCCGAAAACTTTTGCAACGGATAAAGGCTGTCGGAAGTCAATGTTTGCAAGTTGACATAAGGTATGCTAAAATCAAGTATTAATGCTTTGAGATCAAAGGAATATTTTGAATGCTTGAAACCCGGGAAACCCTAAAAAGGAAAAGAAACAGAGCGAGGAAATACGAACGGGATGATGCCCGCAGACACAGAGGAAACAATATTCCCCTGATAATGGCAGGTCTGGTTGTCGCAGCCATAGCGATAGTCTTGCTTGGCAACGGGCTTATCAAGGAGTTCGGGAGTTCAAGGGAAAGAGCGGATCTGTCAGAATATCTGGGGATAAGCGGTGACGGAGAGACTGTACTTATCATAGACGGAGAGACATCAGAGGAAAAAGCCGTTATCCAGAACGGAAATGTGTATATTCCGATGCAGCTCGCAAATCAGTTTTATGATAATTTTTATTATGACAGTCTTGAAGGGCATCTCCTTGTGACGGGAGCTACAAAGACTACAGAGGGAATTGAGGGTACAGACTATATTCCCGGGGAAACGGTTTATGTTTCGCTTTCATTTCTAAGCAGGTTCGTGCCTCTGAATTATGAAGAATATGCCGATCCCTCCAGAGTGGACATTGTAACGCGGTCTGTATCGGTAACAACGGCGGAGACAGACGAAGATATAAAAATGAGGGTTTCTGCCGATAAGCAGTCGCCGATTCTCATGGATATCGATAAAGGAGAGACTGTCAGGATAACGGAGGAAAACGACGATTGGGCGGAAATAAGATACCGGGCTGTCACGGGGTATGTCGAAAGCAAAGGACTTACCGGAGAAAGAAATACCTCGGAGATAACGCTTACCGGTGGGAATGAGGCGGATCAGCAGTATCTGAGGCATATAAGGGATCATAAAATTGTGCTTGGATTCCATAATGTTGCGGTAGCTGATGCGAACTCTTATCTTGAAGAAGCTGCCTCCCAGACTAAGGGTATGAACGTGGTAGCGCCCACCTGGTTTGCTCTGTCAGATAATGAAGGAAACATCTCAGATATCGCGAGTCCTGATTATGTCGGAAAAGCGCACGAACTCGGATATGAAGTGTGGGGCGTGATAGATAATTTTACAAATGCTGTCGATACCAATGAAGTGCTTGCCCGTACATCAAAGAGACTGATACTGGAGCAGAATGTGATCAGCTTAGCTACAGCATACGGTCTGGATGGCATTAATATCGACTTTGAGCAGCTTGCGGGAGAAACCGGCGATGATTTTGCGCAGTTTTTGAGAGAGCTTTCCATACTTACAAGGGCTGATAATATTGTATTATCAGTGGATAATTACGTGCCTCAGGATTATACGGATTTCTACAGGCGGGATATACAGGGAAGAGTAGCGGATTATGTGATAATCATGGGATATGATGAGCATACCGCAGCCTCTCAGGAGGCAGGGTCTGTCGCGTCGTTGGGCTTTGTGACGCAGGGTATCGAAGATACGCTTAAAGAGGTACCTGCGGCGCAGGTTATAAATGCCATTCCTTTCTACACCAGGAAATGGGCTTATGAAGGAGGAACATTGTCCTGTGAAAGCCTCGGGATGAGAGATGCGCAGGCTTTTATTGCGGATAACGGGGCACAGACCGTATGGGATGCTGATGCATGCCAGAATTATGCGTCGTTTGAAAAAGACGGAGTGCTCTACAGCATCTGGCTTGAAGACAGCGAGAGCATTTCTTCAAAGCTGGCGGTAATGACAGCGCACGATCTGGGAGGGCTGGCCTGCTGGAAGCTTACGCAGGAAACGCCTGATATATGGGATACGATTACGGCTTATTATCCGTCCGGAAACTGAGACGATCATGAAAACGAGGGTGGTAAAGGCCTTTGGAGACCCTGAGCAGGACAGGGAGATAATGGAGGAGGCAGGAGAGATCATAAGATCCGGCGGACTGGTAGCAATACCTACCGAAACGGTATACGGTCTGGCGGGAGATGCTTTTAATCCGGATTCATCCAGAAAGATATATGAGGCGAAGGGGCGACCTTCTGATAATCCGCTGATCGTGCATATTGCGAGGCTTGACGATATTAACGCGGTGGCGGAGGATATCCCGGAAGCAGCCTTTAAGCTTGCAGAGAGATTCTGGCCCGGACCTTTGACCATGATCCTTAAAAAAAAAGAAACCGTACCGTATGAGACTACAGGCGGACTTGATACGGTAGCCGTCCGGTTTCCGGTAAATAAGATCGCGCAGGAGTTTATAACGGCCTCGGGCGGGTTTATAGCGGCTCCTTCTGCCAATGTTTCGGGAAGACCAAGCTGTACGAAAGCATCCCATTGCGTGGAAGACCTTGACGGCAGGATTGAGATGATAATCGACGGAGGAGAGGTTGGTATAGGCCTCGAGTCAACTATAGTTGATCTTACCGAAGAAACGCCATGTATTCTGAGGCAGGGTTATATTAACGAAGCGATGCTGAAAGACACACTTGGAACCGTAGGCAGGGAAGCAGCAGACAGCGAGCATCCTAAGGCTCCGGGGATGAAATACAGACACTATGCCCCTAAGGGTAAGCTTACGATAGTAAAAGGAAAAGCCTCAGATGTAGCACGCAGGATAAATGAGCTTGTCAGGGAGCATGAGGGCAGATCTGAAAAAACTGCCGTGATCTCCTCACATGAGCATATGTCAATGTATAAAGACTGTCGCAGCCTTGTCTGTGATATCGGAAGCCTGCAGGACGAGGATATGATAGCGCACCGGCTCTTTGCTCTTTTGAGGGAGCTGGACGACAAGGAAGCAGAGTATATTTACAGTGAAAGCTTTGATACCCCGAGGCTTGGAGAAGCGATAATGGACAGGCTTTACAGGGCAGCGGGACATAGCATAATATATGCAGGAGACCATTAAGGAGGTTTTGAAGTGAAGATAGCAATAGCATGTGACCATGGCGGATATGAATTAAAAGTAAAGCTTATCCCCCATCTAAAGGAGCTTGGACACGATGTACAGGATTTCGGATGCGACAGCACGGATTCCGTGGATTATCCCTCGTATGGGAAAGCGGTAGGTCATGCGGTAGCGGACGGAAAGGCCGATAAAGGCATAGTTATCTGCACTACCGGCATAGGAATATCAATTGCAGCCAATAAGATAAAAGGTATAAGGGCAGCTGTCTGTACAAATGGTTTGATGGCAAAGATGACAAGACTTCACAATGACGCGAATGTGCTTGCGCTGGGAGCCAATATAGTGGGATACGGTTTGGCGAAGGAAATAACGGACATTTTTCTTGAGACGGAGTTTTCAGGCGGAGAAAGACACGTCCGCAGAGTTAAAGCAATAGAGAATGATGACTGACAGCATAACTATCAAAAGAGAAAATTACATTTCCTGGGATGAGTATTTCATGGGTGTTGCAAAGCTTACGGCGGAGCGATCCAAGGATCCTAATTCCCAGGTGGGTGCATGCATAGTCAGCTCAGATCACAGGATACTTTCCATGGGATATAACGGATTTCCCATGGGATGCTCGGATGATGAATATCCATGGGCAAGAGAGGGAGACGATCTGTCTGTTAAGTATACATATGTCACGCATGCGGAGCTTAATGCCATACTTAACTTCAGGGGGAGCAATTCTTCTCTTGCGGGCGCTACACTGTATGTAACGCTGTTTCCATGTAATGAATGTGCAAAGGCTATAATTCAGACTGGGATACGAAGTGTGATATATGAATCAGACAAGTATGCGCAGACGCCTTCTACGGTAGCTTCAAAGAGAATGTTTGATTCCGCGGGCATAGAATACAGAAAATATGAGCCAAGTGGAAGAAAGGTGAGCATAGAGTTATGAGCAGGGCTTTTAAGATAACCATATGCATTGCAGTGGCGTTCATTTTTGCGGTCACTCCTGTATGTACCTACGCAACAAGTACATCCGACCAGATAAAGAAGGTCGAAAATGAACAAAAGAATACCAAGAATAAACTGGGGCAGACACAGAGTACGATTAACCAGCTTAAGGACTCCAAACAGGCTATACAGAACAGCCTTAATAATTTAAATGACCAGCTTGACGAAAAGGAAGGAGAGATTTCTGACATTGAGGTTCAGATAACGGAGAAAGAGCAGGATATAGAAAGCATAGAAAAAGAGTATGAAGACGCGCTTGATCAGGCAGATGAACAGTACAAGTTCATAAAGGCGCGTATCAGGACAATATACGAATCGGGGTCAAACGATTTTTACGATCTTATCTTTAATTCCGGAAGCATGGCCGGATTTTTGAACAAAGCCATTTATATTTCCAGAATGAATGATTATGATAAAAAGATGATGGATAAGCTTCAGAATCTTATGGACGACGCAAAGGCCAAGAAGGAACGCCTTGTAGCGGAGGATCAGGAGCTTCAGGAGCTATATACGGCAAAGGAGGAGGAAGTCAAAAACCTTGAGGATCTGGTGGATAGCACGGAAGACAGTCTGGTAAGCTACGCCGGAGCAATTTCCGAAAAGGAGAGGGAAGCTCTTGAATATGAGGCAAAGCTTGTTGCCAGTCAGAGTACCCTTGCTTCCCTGAAAACAAAGCTGGCGGAAGAGGAAGCTCTTGCAAGACAGGCGGAAAAAATGGCATTCAGGGATCTGTCAGAGGTGTCTATCGGAGCAGGAGACAGGGATCTGCTTGCTGCGATCATCCAATGCGAGGCCGGAGGAGAGCCATATTCAGGTAAAATAGCGGTAGGAGCTGTTATAATGAACCGTGTGAGAAGCGGCGCTTTCCCCAATACTATAGCGGGAGTCGTATATCAACCCATGCAGTTTCAGCCTGTCCGCTCGGGAAGGCTTGCTATAAGACTTTCTGAAGGAGCCAACAGTGAATGCTACAAGGCTGCGGATGAAGTGCTTGCAGGCGCGAATAATATCGGAAACTGCCTGTTCTTCAGAACCGTAGTACCGGGAATAAAAGGGACAATAATAGGACATCATGTCTTCTACCTGCATTGGACGGGTGTTGAATCGGGGTACGGGACTGTGGAAGACTCATTGGAGGACGAGGATACATCCGAAACCAAAAAGAAAGAGTCGGAAGAGGATTCTGAAAAGGAAGAAAAAGAGAAAGAAGACTCGGACGATGAAGATGAAGATGAGGAAGAAGAGGAAAAATCCAAAGAAAAGGAAAAAGAAGA
>JAFUWM010000214.1 GCA_017483425.1 Lachnospiraceae bacterium
AAAAGACCGAACAAAGAATAAGAGCAGCCGCCGTACTTTCCCTTTAACGCCGGAGATAAAAGAAATGTTTCTGAAAATGCAGGAAAAGCAGAAAGCAAACCGTGAACTATTCGGCAATGGATACAATATGGAGGACTCTGCATATGTTTTTGTGGATATTCTCGGCAATCTTATAGCCCCTGACTATCTATCGCGTAAATATACGAGACTTCGGGATAAATATGGTCTGCCCCATGTGACGCTGCATGAAATAAGACACACCGTGGCTACGCTCATGGTCAAGCATAAGGTCCCCATGAAATATGTACAGTCGTATCTCGGGCACAGCGACTTCTCGACTACAGCCAATTACTACGCGCACGTATACAACGATGAGGCAAAGGGTGAAATGGCAGACCTCATGGCAGATATACTAAGTGGAGCGGAAAACAAAGATGATAGCAGGATTGATGAAAAGCATTCTGCAAATTAGAGTAACAAAAAGACTCCACCCTATGATGAAGTCTTTTGAAACGGAGTTGGAGAGATTCGAACTCTCGCGCCGGTTGCCCGGCCTGCCGCATTTCGAGTGCGGTCCCTTCAGCCAAACTTGGGTACAACTCCGTGCAACTGATATATGATAACCCTGTCCTTCCAAAAAGGCAATTTTTTAGAAATGCTTTTTAGAAATTAAGGATTTTTTATAAAACTGAATAGCGTAAGTCCTGTATTTTCAACGTTCCTAACGTTTTCGTATCAAATGGTTAATAGTTTTTCGAGTGCGCCCCGTTATGACCACTTCGATACGTCTCCTGATTCAGACATAGATTATAGTATTTTTCCCCGGGTTTCGTCAATCTCCCATGCTATTTATAGTTACTGTTCACCGCCGAGCCACAACGATGCCATGTGCGCATGGCGCACATAAACGGCATTCAAAACATGCCAAAGGGCATGTTTTGCACTGGCTGTGCGCTGAATTGTAACGTTTTATATTTGATTTACACTAAATCGGCTATGCACGGCAGCCTGAAATAATATCACATATCCGGTCAACATCGGTCAGAGAAAGATCCGCATACATGGGCAGAGTGAGGATCCTTCTGCTTATGCGCTGCGCTTCGGGGGTTTCTGAAGGATCGTAAATACCTTTATAACAGTCAAGCTCCGTAATTATGGGATAAAAATACTTTCTGGCGCCTATCCCGTTTTTACCTAAAGCTTCAAAAACCTCATCCCTTGTTGCTCCGAAGAGAGCCTCATCAAAAACCACAGGAAAATAAGCATGATTAGGCTTCACATCCTTCTGTACCGGACTCAACCGCGAGCCTGGCACGTTTTCAAGCCGTTCTCTGTATCTTTCACTGACTTTCCCTCTCTTTGCGATCTCATCATCCACATGCCTGAGGTTGCATATCCCCATAGCAGCACTGAATTCATGCATCTTTGCGTTGGGTCCCACATAGGATATTATCTCCTCGTCCACTATGCCGAAATCCCTCACCTGCGCAAGTTTTTTGTCAAGCGATGGATCCTTAAAGCAGGCGGCTCCTCCCTCTATCGTGTTATAGACCTTTGTAGCATGAAAACTGAAGCAGCTGACATCACCGTACGATCCTATTCCCCGTCCTTTATATGTCTCCCCGAATGTATGCGCCGCGTCATATATTACTTTGAGTCCGTGTCTGTTCGCTATATCCTGTATTTCCTCTATCCTGCATATATTCCCATATACGTGTATGGGAAGTATCGCCACGGTTTTGTCTGTGATAAGGCTCTCTATCTTTGATGTGTTCATCGTGAAATCATCAGGGTCTATATCACAGAATACAGGCGTAAGTCCGCTCCTTACTATGGCATGTGTCGTCGACACAAAGGTGAACGGCGATGTGATGACCTCTCCCTCCGTAAGACCCAGCGCCTGCAGGGTAAGCTCTATCGCCATATGGCCGTTGGTAAATAATGCTATATTTTCCACCCCGAGATATTCTTTCAGCAGCTCCCTGAGCTTCTCATGCTTTGCGCCCGCATTCGTAAGCCAGTGACTCTCCCATAAATCTCTTATCTCATCTGTATATTCATCAAATGACGGCATTGATGAACGTGTAACTGCTATCCTGCTGCCCATATCGTTCTCCGTTACTTTCCTAAAGTCTCTCCCACCCGTCTATCGTCTTGATCTCGCTGTCTGTTCCCGAAATGTATGCTTTGGGATATACTACGTGGCGTCCGTCCGGCTCGCCAAGCAGCGCTCCCCATGTGGAGAAAGTGGAATTTGCCAGTATATTCCCTTTGCACCGGCTCATGAGGTACATATCCTTCCATGAATCAACACCGGTATTTCCCGAGACGACTGTTCTCTCCTCCGGCGGTATCCAGTCAAAGGCTTCCGCGATAAATTCCTTATCATCCGAAAAGATAAAGAAATGCGGCTTATCGAAAATCTCCCTCATCCTTGCGACCGCTGCCCTGTAGTACTCTTCTCCCAAAAGATCAAATTTGTCTTTATATATAGGATCAAGATAGTCTCCCCGTCTCACATGAACCGACACCGACTCTGCAGCCTCAATATTATGAAGCATTACTGAAGAGCTTGCGGTGTCTTCATCAGAAAAAGAAAATATCCCGCGGATCTCATCAAGCTCATCCCGGTAATACTTTTCTGAAATATAAAATCCCGTAAGATATATATTCCCTGTCGTATCAAGTGAGATCATCTCCTGCAGGGATATCTCATCTCTGCAGTGATCCTCAATATATTTTTGGTCAAATATCCGAAGCGCGCGGTTTATATACCGTCCTCCGGTCACCGTCAGCGGGAACTGTCCGGAGGTCATGGCGATCTCCAGGGGTGTAGCCTCCGGGAGCTTTATGCCAAAGAGCTTCTCCAGCTCATATCCCTGATGTACGTCATTCCATGAAAACCATGTAAGATCGGCTTTTACTTTCACCTCCGGATGATGCTTCTTCAATAGTCTGAAGAATACATACTGGAACATCTGGTTTCCCAGACCTGAATTAAACTGCTGTATTATCATTTAAGTCTCCGCCGCCTTTGGAATGTAATCAGGTTTCCATGCCCCGGTCTTTTCTGTCAGCGCCGGTTTGGGAAAATGCCACAAAACATGCAGGAGATCATATTTTAGTACCGTCACAAAGAGCTTCCATGATTCTCCGGACGGATGTTTAACGAAAATTGAAGTTCCGAGTTTGAAATCATACCAGGCTCGCTCTTTTTCTCTCCTGTCTAAAGGACGGTACTGCTCCAGCCAGTACATCTGCGCCACATGGAAATATGTTTCCTGCATGTACTGATCTCTTTTCTGATTCAGGGAGTTCCAGTTCTCACCTTCATCTTTTACCACGTATCTCCACGAGCTCATGGTTTCATTAAAATGATGTATCGGACCATGCATCAGGCTGAAAAGCAATATCCAAGCATCATCTATGAAATCATGCGCCCTGTATATGACCGTGTAATCAAAACGCCCGTCCTTCCAGAAATTTCTGGTAACTATGGACGCCGTCTGACCTGGCCATATATCATCCGCACGATAATCCGTAAGGGTATAATCCTCCTTATCCCAGGTATATAATCTGAGCGGTGACTTATCATTAAGCTCTTCCCCATCCTCACCTATGAGCAGTGAAGGGTTCGCGCATCCCGAATATTCAGGATTACTCTCTAAAAAATCAACTGCCTTCTGCAGCTTTTTTTCATCTGTCCAGTAGTCATCTCCTTCAAGCGTCGCGATATATTTTCCCCGGCACTCCATAGCCGTTTCATAAACGTTCAGTGTAGGACGGCC
>JAFUWM010000215.1 GCA_017483425.1 Lachnospiraceae bacterium
TCCGCCTCGAGGAGCGCTCTGGATATGCCGTGTCTGATAGCTCCGGCCTGTCCGGTATATCCTCCTCCCTGTACGTTTACAAGCACATCAAACTTGTCTGCTGTTCCTGTAGCGACAAGAGGCTGACGTACTATGGTCTTTAATGTCTCAGGTCCGAAGTAATCGTCGATCCCTCTCTTATTGATCGTGATCTCGCCGCTGCCCGGCATAAGGTATACGCGGGCTACCGATTTCTTTCTTCTGCCTGTACCGTAATATCTCTCAGTTGTTTTCTTCTTTGTAGCCAATGTCATATCCTCCTAAATCAGAACTTAAGCTCTTCAGGCTTCTGCGCTGCCTGCTCATGCTCGGGTCCTGCGTATACGAAAAGCTTCTTTGCCATCTGACGTCCGAGAGTTCCCTTGGGAAGCATCCCCTTTACGGCATGCTCAAAAACAAACTCAGGCTTCTTTGCAAGCTTCTCCTTCAAAGGAACCTGCTTGAGTCCTCCGACATAACCGCTGTGTGTAGTATAAAGCTTCTGATCAAGCTTTTTTCCCGTAACCTTGATCTTCGCGGCGTTTACAACTATCACATAGTCGCCCATATCAAGGAAAGGAGTATATGTAGGCTTATTCTTTCCACGGAGTACGCTGGCAACATTTGCAGCAAGTCTGCCGAGAGTCTGTCCCTCTGCATCCACTACATACCATTTTCTCTCTATGGAAGAAGCGCTCGGCATATATGTATCCATTATCGATCCTCCAAATCAATCCGTCGTTTTCTATGTTTCATGCGCGAACTTGGGGCAAAGCCCGTGCAAATCAAGATTATAAGTCCGCACAAAGCCCTTTGTCAAGGCTTTTTCGATATTACGCCTGTCTCCGAAAGCACGATATTATCGGCACTTCTTGAAATCTGATCCGAAAGTATCCTTTCAAACTCGCTCTCCCCCTCATGAAGCATGGATGTAAAGCATCCTTTCTGTATGCAGGGAATGAATCTGAGCTCTGTCAATTCTCCCGCTTCCACCGTGGCCTCAACCATGCAGGAATCCAGGGTTTTGGAATTAAACCAAAAGTTTCCCGTTGAATAAATGACCGGTACATCTCCAATATATTCAAAGCCCTGCAGGACATGAGGATGCGCCCCTATAATAAGATCCGCGCCGGCTTCGACGTACTTTTCCGCGAGCTCCTTTTGTGACGCTTCATATTCGAATACATTTTCGGTTCCCCAATGTACGAAGGCTATTGTAAAGTCCGCATTTTCATCTGCTTCCGCTATCACCTGAAGATATTTTTCGGGATCAAGGGTACGCAGTACGCCCGGGTCTGTTTCCGTAGCCTCCTTTGTATCAGGAGGAAGCGAGCGCTCTATCTGCGTCGCCGCGGTAAAGGCTATCGTCATGCCGCCGGCTTCGATATACTGTGGCGTCATGGCCTCCTCTATGTCTTTTCCCGCGCCCACATATTTTATCTCCGCCTCCCTCAGCGTATCCATAGTATCAAGCAGCGCGTCCGGGCCGTAATCATAAGCGTGGTTATTGGCAAGTCCCACTATATCTACTCCCAGATCATTCAGATAATGCACCGTGGACGGATCCGCCCTGAAAGTAAATTTCTTGTTTGCGGCAGGAGTTCCCCTGTCAGAATAAGGAAACTCATTATTGATCATCGTGATATCCGCCTCACGCATGGCACTGACAATATCCCCGTCCAGTGCCTCGGTGATCTCTCCGCCTCTTTGCGCAAGAGCGTTCATATTAGCGTATCTCTTATCAAAGTTCATATCCCCGGTAAAAAGTATTTTTACCGGCTCATACTCTATGACATCCTCAGATACGGTTTCTGGCTCCGGCTCCGGAGGCATTTCCACCTCAACCATCGCCTTTGAGGCTTTCTCCATTACAGGCTCTCCTGACGGAACTTCTATCGTCTGCTGCTCCCCAGACTCCTGCCGGGAAACCCCGCTCCCTGATGTCAGCCCCGGAATGGGGATATCCTCTATGCCGCAGCCCGCGCAAAAAAATAAAATATATGCGATTATGACAAAAGCCCCGCCTATCCGGCAGGGCTTAGTGTGCTTATTGATCATACAAATCTCTGATTGTTTACCTTTACGCCGGGACCCATCGTAGGCGCTATGGATACGCTCTTAAGATACTGTCCTTTCAGCGCTGAAGGCTTAGCCTTTATTACCGCAGACATCAAGGCGTTAAAGTTTTCTTTAAGCTGCTCATTTGTAAATGAAGCTTTGCCTACCGGTACATGGATAATATTGGCCTTATCAAGCCTGTACTCGACTTTACCAGCCTTTATCTCCTTTACGGCATTCGCGACATCCATCGTGACCGTACCTGCCTTGGGGTTCGGCATAAGTCCTTTAGGTCCGAGAACCTTACCGAGACGACCTACCACACCCATCATATCGGGCGTAGCGACTACAACGTCAAAATCAAGCCATCCGTCATTCTGGATCTTGGGAATGAGCTCCTCGCCGCCCACATGATCGGCACCGGCAGCCTGAGCCTCATCAAGCTTCGCGCCTTTCGCGAATACAAGAACCCTGACGCTTCTGCCTGTACCATTGGGAAGCACTACCGCTCCTCTTACCTGCTGCTCAGCATGTCTGCCATCGCAGCCTGTCCTCAAATGTACTTCTATTGTCTCATCAAACTTTGCCGTAGAGACTTTCTTTACGAGATCGATCGCCTCATCCGGCTCATAAAGCTTTGCACGGTCGATAAGCTTCGAAGCCTCGACGTATTTCTTTCCATGCTTCATATCAGGCTCCTCCTTACTTCTCGACCTCGACACCCATGGATCTTGCGGTGCCGGCTATCATGCTCATTGCTGCCTCCAGAGAACCCGCATTCAGATCGGGCATCTTTGTCTCTGCTATCTCCTTGCACTTCTCCTTTGAAAGAGTGGCGACCTTTTGCTTGTTTGGTACGCCGGATGCCTTCTGGAGATTGCATGCCTTTTTGATAAGGACTGCAGCAGGCGGAGTCTTCGTTATAAATGTGAAGCTTCTGTCTGCGTAGACTGTGATCACGACAGGAATAAGGACATCTCCCTTATCTGCTGTCTTTGCGTTGAACTGCTTGGTAAATTCAACGATGTTTACGCCGTGCTGACCGAGTGCCGGTCCTACAGGCGGTGCCGGTGTTGCTTTGCCGGCAGGGATCTGAAGTTTGATATAACCTTCTACTTTCTTTGCCATCTGGCTCCTCCTTTATTAAAACATTGTGGTGTTTGCGGGCGAGTATCCTCCCTCCCACGTCTATAAATAAACTTAATGCATTAAGTTTATTTCATCAAATGAGATATCTACAGGCGTTTCTCTTCCAAAGAGCTCTACCATGAGCGTAGCTGTACGCTTGTTCATGTCCATCTTCGCGATAGGTCCTGTAGTTTCTCTCCAAGGCCCTGCGACAACTCTTACCATGTCGCCCTCCTTGAAGTTTACGGTCATATTCTCGACATGGATGCCCAGAGGCTTCATCTCTTCCTCCGAGAGCGGCACCGGCTTACTTCCCGGTCCCACAAATCCTGTGACTCCTCTGGTATTTCTGACTACATACCATGTATCATCATCCATTATCATATTTACGAGTACATAACCCGGAAACAGCTTTTTCTCCGCTTCCTTGCGCTGACCGTTATCCTTTACTTCTATAACCGTCTGCGTAGGCACACGCACCTCGATGATCTTGTCCTGCAGGTGCCTGTTCTCTATAGCCATCTCTATGCTGGATTTTACTTTATTCTCATACCCGGAATATGTATGAGCAACATACCAGCGTGGTTCATTATCAGCCATATCTGTTCCCCGCTTTACCTGATCACAAAATTAATGCCATATTGCAGGCCTCTGTCTATGACGGCAATGAGCGCGGCAGTGATGACCGTTATCGTCACAACTGCGATCGACTGCTTTGTAAGCGTCTCTGTAGTAGGCCATATTATCTTTGAAAATTCAGCCTTCACACCTTTCCAGAAAGATGTAGCTTTACTCTCGGCACCCGTCTTTTTTATCTCTTCCATTGAAATGCCCTCCAAATAAAAGCTTACTTAGTTTCCTTATGAATAGTATGCTTCCTGCAGAACCTGCAATATTTTTTGATCTCCATCCTGTCGGGATGTGTTTTCTTATCCTTTGTGGTGTCGTAATTACGGTTCTTGCACTCAGTGCATGCAAGTGTGATCCTGGTACGCATGGTTATTTCCTCCAAAAATGTTGTCACCAAAAAAAGGACTTTCGTCCTCAAGCCATAAGACTATACCACGTAGCCAAAAACTTGTCAACAGTTTAGTTTATGACTTCCAGAGCTTTCGCGATGACCTGATCCATATCATAGTATTTATATTCACCGAGGCGGCCGCCAAAGATTACTTTCTTTTCCTTGTCCGCAAGCTCTTTGTACCGTTTATACAACGCGCTGTTTTTCTCATCATTTACCGGATAGTAAGGCTCATCCCCGGGATGCCATTCCGAGCTGTACTCTCTTGAAATCACGGTCTTTTGCAGATCATTCCCCTGCTCGTCCTTTCCGAATTCAAACCATTTATGCTCTATTATCCTTGTCCACGGAGTCTCTCTGTCTGTGTAATTCACGGCAGCATTTCCCTGGTAATTCGGTATATCAAGCAGCTCATTTTCAAAGCGAACCGACCGGTATTCAAGATTTCCCAGGCTGTAATCAAAAAACGCGTCTATCGCTCCGGTATATATGATCTTTTCCGCTTTCTTATCATACTGCGCCTTATTTTCAAGGTAATCCGATCCCAGCTCCACTTCTATACCGGACAGCATGTTTTCCACAAGCTTCGTATATCCGCCGACAGGTATACCCTGATACAGCGCATTGAAGTAATTATTATCATAAGTAAAACGGACGGGCAGCCGCTTTATGATAAACGCAGGAAGCTCCTTGCAGTCCCTGCCCCACTGCTTTTCGGTATAGCCCTTTATAAGCTTTTCGTATATATCCCTTCCCACAAGGGAAATCGCTTGCTCTTCAAGGTTTTCAGGCTCATGGGTTATCTCCTTTTTCTGCTCCTCGATCTTAGCTCTTGCCTCCTCCGGAGTCACGACACCCCACATCCTGTTAAAAGTGTACATATTAAAAGGAAGGGAATACAGTTCACCTTTGTAATTTGCTACGGGAGAGTTGGTAAAGCGGTTGAAAACGGCAAATCTGTTTACGTATTCCCAGACTGCCCTGTCATTTGTATGGAATATGTGCGCTCCGTACTTATGCACGTTTATACCCTCTGTCTTCTCGGTATAAACGTTTCCGGCAATATGATCTCTCCTGTCGATCACGAGCACCTTTTTCCCTGAATCAGTAAGCTCCCTCGCTGTCACTGCTCCGAAAAGCCCTGCTCCCACTATCAGATAGTCGTACATGTGAATCTCCCCTCAGTCCCCGTCGGGCTCCCATATCTCCCGTCTGCCATATTTGCACATCATTTCGCCCGCGCCTATTATGATAAAAACTATCGGCGTACATATTATCTGCTGGTAGCAGAAGAAATTATGAGCCATATATGCCCCGATACACATAGCGGGCGCCAATGTTTCCGGCGTTTCCGCGCTCTTTTTAATAAATCGCACCAGACCGCTTATAAAAATCCCTGTATATGCAATTGCTCCCAGCAGTCCTACATTTATAAGCGCATTGAGCCATTCATTATGAGCGCAGGTGAGTACTGTATTTTCTCCCCACTTGGCATTAAGCGGTTCGGCATAAAACCGGTATACCTCATTATAGAAACCATCGGGTCCTGCTCCGAAAAGCTTCCTTAGTATATTCGTTTTGGCAAACGTGCCGACTGCGGCTATCCATGATAACCCTCTGTCGCTGCCCCATTTATAGTCAAATAACAGATACCAGTTGTCGGAGGCAAGGGGTGTGCCCTTAAAAGCGCCCATAGTATTCAATATTACATACAGAACCAATAATACCGCGCAGGCTGCAATGATCGCCAAAACGGTGAATCGTACCATCTTAAGTCTCTCTATCCTGAAATCCTTTCCTCCGGATACGCGGATATAACCTGCAAGCAGGAGGATGACCGCAGCTAAAAGCACCCAGCTTATGATCCCTATGGACAGCGCCCTCATAAGCCCGGAGAGCTCTACCACCCTGTCTGCATAGACCACCTGAAGTATCCCCATTATTTTCCAGCCCGCAAAGAGCAGGATCAGGCTTTCCAGAAATCTCCTCATCCTTATGTTTTCATCAAAGGAAGCCCAGAAAAGGATCAGGAATATCGCAGCATAGGCAAGCAGCGCGGCATCGGAATTCTGCGCTATCATGGTAACACCCCCGAGCAGCACATACGCGCCGGAAGCTATTCGCTTTATTATCCCATCGCATTTCCAGAACGCAAAAAGCCCTATTGGAAAAAGCAGAACCATATAGCTTGAAAACCATGTCGCCTGACCCAGCGTGGATACGAAATAAATATAATAATACTCGGAAAGATCCTTATACATTTCAAGCGGATCTATCTTAAACCGGTTTAATATACATATAAGAAAAACTATCGCAGATACCGCCAGATATATGTTAAGCACTATATCATCCCATCTCCAGAATCTCGAGACAAAATAAAACAGTGTTACAAACGCCAGCTGCGATATAAGTCCCATATACCATCCGTCATAGCCGATAAGCGTATCCGACTTGTACGGGGACAGCATATAGGAGCCAAGTGCCAGCAGCGCGTAAGCCAGCACAAACAGATCCAATACAGAAGCCTCCCTGATATCCCAGTAGGACTTTATCTTCCCGACCTGCGCCAGATGGATCTGATACCATACAAAAACAAGCGCCATAATAATAACTCCGACCAGAGTGACCCACTTAAAGAAGTGCCATTTCGCGTCCCCCATGTTGTAGTACTTATCCTCATAATACAGGGGATAAATTGCAAACATGAAAAATACGTATATGGCGACCACGTCCTTCATGATCTTTTTGGAGATCGGTGTCGTATCTTTCTGAGAAGACCGGCTACTTCCGGCAGATTTCCCTCTACTCATGTCTTTCCTTTCGGTTTGCGGTGTAATTCAGCGTATAGCCGTCGCTGTACGGGTCACAATTAAATATTGTACCATATACGTTGGTAGGAACGCCATAGTGTCAATTTACACGGCTAGGCAATCAAAACATGCCAAAGGGCATGTTTTGTTGTACCATATACGCTGGTAGGTACGCCATAGTGTCAATTTTTGTTTTGCGTCAGGATAAAAAGGGGACATCCGCCATCTGCAGATGCCCCGCTTTATGATCCGTATATTAAAATTTCATTTCTTTCAGGTGTATGAGCTGAACATCATACCCGAATACATGCTTGTGATATAAGGATTGGCGAAATTATGTCCCGGATTCTTATACTCAACCACGATCCTGTCAGTATAGTTCATCGGATTCAAAGATATCTTCTTTGCTTCCAAAAGGATCTCGCTGGCAAAGTCCGTGATCGGCCTGAGAGTTTCATTATGATCTCCCTCAAACGCCGCTGCCCTGAGATACTTATCATCTATCTCAAGCTCGCCATTGTCCTTGAATGTGAGACCAATCGCATCAAGCTCGTTACGATACACATTCTGTATGCCGCGCATCTCGTTCCTGAACTTGTTTGAAAGGCCGTAAGTCTCGGTATAATCCGTAGCCTTGGTTATGAATCTGTTATATCCGTCAACAAGGCTTTCAACGTTACTGATAAGCGACTCTACATCGGGCTTAAGGCCTATGCGGGCATCTTTGCCCTCCTCACTCGTTCCTTTTAATGTGATCTCATATGCCTTATCTATCGTAAACGAATTTGAATATGCGCTATGCGAGTTTCCGTTCAATGTAAATTCAGCGTTACGCGGCTTTTCCGTAACATCGCCGACTCCGAAGTAATCTACGGCACCGGCTCTCTTGCTAGTATTATCATCAGAAACATTGAAGATGGTATCCTTACCGCCCGGCTGACCCGTAGCAACGCTTTCTATCTTGAGCGCCGATCTTCCGGCATTGTCAGAAACAACGGAAACCTCCACTCCGATATTACTCCGGTTTATAAGCCTCGCGAGCTTTTCTTCCATTTCCTTATTAGTGTCACCGGGCTCTACATTAAACTGGAATTCATAATCCGTATCTCCAATATGTATATCAAAAGAGTAGGTATCCGGCTCCAATGTCATCGCGCCGTCATCTATGAATTTACCCATGTTGGTCTGCTTCGAAGCAAGCTTCCGAACCCCGAGATCAAAGGAAGGCGTCTCGTCGGCATCAACCGTATTGTCATCGCCTATATATTTTGCCACTGCGACATCTTCATCGGTGGAATATGCTGTCTTTTTATCAAGCAGATTCAGGGATCTGTCATTTGAGAGCGAAGCGATAACATTGCTGAGATCTCTCGCGTTCTCTTTCATATTTACGGCATATTCTATGACATTCTCGCCCGATAAAGGAAGGAACAAAGGAGATTCTTTCGTCTGACGCAAAATAGCCGTATAGACGCTTCTTAATTCGTCTTTCTTATGTGTGTCATAACGTGTAGTCTTGGGCATGAACTGCGGCAAGAAGTTATTATAGACATTTTGTAATGCTAATGATGCCATACCGACGTCCCCTCCTTTCCTCCTTGATAGTCAGTGGACAATACACCTAGCGTATAATAATCCATTTATACGATTTAAGAATAGCACGATTTGTCAAGTATTTCAAGGGGTTTTTAAAAATTTTTTTCTGCGGTTTCAGCACGTATAATCTGCTCTCCCAGACCCAGCACGACAAAAATATACGGTGTACATATATATTGCTGGTAGCAGAACAGATTATGCGCCATATAAGCGGCCACACAGCCTGCTACCGCCATGACATAGGGGAGCTCACGCCTGTGCCTTGCGTTCCTGATAACAGAACACACAAAGATACCTATATAGGTCAGACCGCCAAAAATCCCAAAATTCACAAAGGCAGTCAGCCATTCATTGTGGGCGTTGGTGAGAACACCCTTTGGATTTGTCTTTTGCGTCCACTTAGAGACATAGTCCAGTATCACATGGTAAAACTGATCAGCGCCCACACCAAATATTCCTCTCAAGGGATCAGCCTTCAGCTCAGCCGCAAGTGACAGGATGGTATCATGCAATATGGCGCCTCTTTTATTCCCCCACTTTCTGTTGAAAAGCAGATAATTATTCTTGCTGAGCCATGATCCCGGCAGGAGCTTCTTTGTATTAAGCGCGATATATACCGCAAGTCCCGCTATGACAGCGACAACACATCCGGCGTATATCCAACCGAAAAATCTGTACCTGCCCATATTGAAGGCGGGATGCTTCTTCGCGCTGAGCCTTATGCTAAGATAAGCAAAAACGAGGATGCCGATCAGCACCCATAAAAGCGGACTCTGTGACATGAAAACAGACAGCTTCCCCAACTTCACCGCTTTATCTCCGGCTATAATCTGAGCCACACCCGTCACCCTCCAGCTAAGAAGAATGATAAGGGATGTCTCCAGAAAAGCCATCATCCTCTCCACGCTGTCAAATGACCATACAAAAAAGAAAGACAAAGCTATGAAAAGCCCCGCGAAAGCACTGTCGGTATTCTGGACTACGAGACATACAGAGCTGATGATAAGGTGCGCGACCCCGGCCTTGTACATGATATTCGATTTATCAAAATACCAGACTATGAACACACTTAAGATAACAAATATGATCATATAGGAGGAAAACCACGATGTCTGCCCTATAGTAGACAGATATCCTCTTGTTTTTTTCATTCCCTGATACAGATTGAATACATCCACTCCGAACCGCTGCAGTATCCCGATAATAAAAACCACGGCTGATGTGAGCATGGCCGCATATACCAGAAGCTCCAGATCAAACAGATCAAAAAAACGGGAAATCATGAAATATATGATCACAAACAGAAACTGCGACGCAAGCCCCATATTCCATGTAGGATATCCCCAGATCAGCTCGTCCTTATATGGGGAAACAGCGGACGAGATAACAAGTGACAGCGTGTATAACAAAACCATTATATCCAACGGTGACAGCTTTATTGATTTAATAAACCCTTTCAGATCATGTCCCGTATCGACTATGTATTTTATAGTGCCTATGATCACCAGCACTCCGCCTATCTGGACAAATCCCGGAACATATATCACCCCGAGCCTGAAGCCGTATGATATGCCTGTCAGAAAATTATATTTGGTATATGAAGTAACCCCGTACCCGGGCTTGATAATAAAAGGGTATACGCACAAAAGCAGACATAAATAAACATTTTCGATCCATCTTGTGGCAACAAGCCATATGTTGGACTTTATATAGTCCGGCCGGGCATCTGTCTTTCTTATAACGTGTTTTTTCACTTCTGGACAAAATCTTTCATATCTTCTTTTTTATTTCCCGAATTTAAACAGTGAGTCCAGCTTGCGAAGCTCCTTAAATTCGCCTTTTACCTGCATGTCTCCGGTCATAAACGCTCTCTGGAAGGTTTCGGCGCCGGCAGTGATATTTATCAGCTTATCCTTGTCGA
>JAFUWM010000018.1 GCA_017483425.1 Lachnospiraceae bacterium
ATTGGTTCTAAGATGGCGGATGAGACAAGACAGGTGGTCGCAGTCTGCGGAGACGGTGGCTTCCAGATGTCCATGATGGAGCTTGCAACAATGAAAGAAGAGGGGGTCAATATTAAGATCGTAGTACTCCGTAATAATTATCTGGGGCTTGTAAGGGAATATCAGCACTACAGCTTAAACGACAGGTACGAGATGGTAAAGCTTGGCGGATATCCGAAGCTTGACGACCTCGCAAGGGCATATGATATTGACTATTACAAGGCTGAAAACATGGACGGTATTGACGAACTGATACAGAGCTTCCTTGATAACGACGGAGCGGCTCTGATGGAAGTGATAGTTGATCCTTCGGACACGGTAAAATAGAGGAGAATGCAAAATACGGTTGTTAATATGAGTCGTGGAGGTAGTGATGAAAAAGATCTATACGGTCCTGGTTGAGAACAGGTCAGGCGTGCTGGCGAAGGTTGCCGGTCTTTTTGCGAGGAGAAGCTTTAACATTGATTCGCTGGCAGTGGGTACTACGGATGATCCGAATGTATCTGTCATGACAATAGTGTCATCCGGTGACGAGAGGACACTGGAGCAGATAGAAAAGCAGCTTAATAAAAAGCTGGATGTAATAAAGATAAAGACCTATGAGGAATCAGAGGCGGTATCCAGGGAGCTGATGCTTCTCAAGGTAAAGTATAATAAATCAAACCGCAAGGATATAATGGAGATAGTTGATGCGATGAAAGCGGATATAGTTGATATGTCCGAAAGCCTGATGCTTATACAGATCTGCGACAGGCCTGACCGCACAGCCATGATGATACGCCTCCTGAATCAGATCTCGATCACGGAGATAGCCCGCACGGGCACGCTGGCATTGCCCAAATGCGAGTGAAAGATTTTGACTTTTTGCGGTTTAATAGATATAGTAGTTTAGTTATTGTATGGATGGGAGGTTTTTATGCAGAGTAAGGTTTTTCAGCTTCTCGTTGATAATACCTCGGGTGTGCTGTCAAGGATATCGGGGCTTTTTTCGAGAAGAGGATATAATATAGAGAGCATTACGGCGGGAACTACTGCTGATCCCAAGTATACAAGGATCACCATAGTCGCTACCGGTGATGATGAGATACTGGAGCAGATAGAAAAGCAGCTCAGGAAACTCACGGATGTAAGGGATATAAAGGAATTAAGGCCTGACAGCTCGGTATACAGAGAGCTTGCAATGATAAAGGTAGTAACGGAAGATGCCGAGCAGAGAGTACAGATAGCATCGATCGTTGATATGTTCCGGGCGAAGATCATAGATGTGGCGGATGAGTCACTCATCATCGAGATAGTAGGAAACGCGCAGAAGGTTGACGCATTTATTAAGATGATGCAGGGCTATACGATACTGGAGATCGCACGCACCGGCATAGCCGGATTGACAAGGGGTACGGATGAGGTTGTATACCTTCCCTGAAGAGCGATAAAACAAAAAGTAAAGAATCGAAACGTAAATCAAGTAGGCAGGGTGCTTAAAAGCGCCTCATAATATAAGAAAGGAACTACGAAAATGGAAAACCAAAACTATGAGAACCCGATCTTTTACCAAAATGACTGTAATCTGTCACTGCTTGCAGACAAGACTATCGCAATAGTCGGCTATGGAAGCCAGGGACATGCGCACGCGCTGAACCTCAAGGAATCAGGCTGCAATGTCATCATAGGTCTCTATGAGGGCTCAAAGAGCTGGAAAAAGGCTGAGGAGCAGGGACTTAAGGTATATACGACCGCAGAAGCCGCAAAGAAGGCTGACATCATCATGATACTCATAAATGATGAGAAGCAGGCAAAGATGTACAAGAATGATATCGAGCCTAATCTGGAGCCCGGGAATATGCTCATGTTTGCGCATGGCTTTAATATCAACTATAAGCTTATCGTTCCTCCCAAGGATGTGGATGTAACGATGATCGCTCCCAAGGCTCCCGGACATACCGTAAGGTCTGAGTATCAGGCAGGAAAAGGAACTCCCTGTCTTATCGCCGTATATCAGGACTACACAGGCAAGGCAAAGGATATGGCTCTGGCGTATGCGGCAGGCATCGGCGGAGCGAGGGCAGGCGTGCTCTGGACTACCTTTAAGACAGAGACAGAGACAGACCTTTTCGGAGAGCAGGCTGTACTCTGCGGAGGAGTATGCAAGCTCATGCAGACAGGCTTTGAAGTGCTCACGGAAGCAGGTTATGATCCCAGAAATGCGTATTTTGAATGTATACATGAGATGAAGCTAATCGTGGATCTTATCTATCAGTCGGGATTTGCGGGAATGAGATATTCCATTTCAAATACCGCTGAGTACGGTGACTATACCACAGGTCCCAAGATCATTACAGACGAGACCAAGGAGGCAATGAAGAAGGTTCTTGCAGACATACAGGACGGTACATTTGCGAAGGACTTCCTCCTCGATATGAGCGAGGCCGGCGGACAGGTACACTTCAACCAGATGAGACGCATAGCGTCAGAGCATCCGGCTGAGAAAGTAGGTACCGAGATCAGGAAGCTTTACAGCTGGTCGGATGAGGACAAGCTCATAAATAACTGATTATTTTTACAGATATGAAGCCCCTTGTCGGCAAACGGCAAGGGGCTTTGTGATAGAAGGGCAATATGATATGACTCAGTATTTGGTAAGCGGTATGAGCTGCGCGGCCTGCAGCGCGAGAGTAGAGAAGGCGGTATCAGGGGTTTCGGGAGTTGAAAGCTGCTCGGTAAGCCTTCTGACTAATTCCATGGGAGTTGAGGGGACGGCTTCTCCCAAGGACATAATAAACGCCGTGGAGCAGGCAGGCTATGGCGCATCCTTAAAAAATAAAGAAGCGGCACATACAGATATTACGGCGGATGAAGAAGCGCTTAAGGACAGGGAGACTCCGGTCTTAAAAAGAAGGCTCATTGCTTCGCTGTGTCTTTTGATACCGCTTATGTATCTTTCTATGGGACATATGATGTGGGGGTGGCCTCTCCCGCATTTCTTTGATGACAATCACATAGCCATGGGACTTACCGAGCTTTTGCTGACGGCGATCATCATGGTCATAAACCAGAAATTCTTTATAAGCGGATTTAAGAGCATGATACATCGCGCACCGAATATGGACGCTCTTGTGGCACTGGGCTCCATGGCGTCCTTTATATGGAGTGTATATGTATTGTTTGCCATGACAAGGGCGGCTGCCGATGGGAATGAGGCGGCAGTAATGTCCTATATGATGGACTTTTATTTTGAGTCTGCGGCAATGATACTGACGCTTATAACCGTAGGAAAGCTGCTTGAGGCGAGATCAAAGGGGAAAACAACAGATGCGCTTAAAGGGCTTATGAAGCTTGCTCCAAAGACAGCGAATGTGATAAGGGATGACAGTGAGATAACGGTTCCGATCGATCAGGTGGAAAAGGGCGATATCTTTGCCGTGCGTCCCGGTGAGAACATACCGGTTGACGGAGTGGTCATAGATGGCGTGAGCGCGGTGGATGAGTCAGCGCTTACAGGAGAGAGCATACCCGTTGATAAAGAAGCCGGGGATACGGTATCGGCAGCGACTATAAATCAGTCCGGGTATATTAAATGCAGGGCGATGAGAGTCGGGGAGGATACGACACTGTCGCAGATCATACAGATGGTAAGCGACGCTGCCGCAACGAAAGCTCCCATAGCAAAGATCGCGGACAAGGTATCGGGAATATTCGTTCCCACTGTCATAGGCATAGCGATCGTTACTTTCATAGTATGGATGCTTATCGGTGCTCCTGTGGGAGATGCCCTTACGAGGGCAGTTGCGGTGCTTGTCATAAGCTGTCCCTGCGCGCTCGGTCTTGCGACACCAGTCGCTATCATGGTGGGAAACGGGATAGGCGCAAGGAACGGTATCCTGTTTAAGACGGCGGTATCCTTGGAGGAGACAGGACGGATAGGTGTCGCAGCGCTTGATAAGACAGGAACCATAACGGCAGGTGAGCCCAAAGTCACGGATATCATACCGGCATCCGGAGTTGGGGAAAAAGAACTGCTTGGCATTGCTTATTCACTTGAGCAGAAAAGCGAGCATCCGCTTGCAAGGGCTGTGGTTGCAAAAGCTGTGGAGGAGCAGGTTGAGTCCTTTGGCGTTTCTGATTTCAAGGCGCTTCCCGGAAACGGGCTTTCGGCGGATTCTGAAAGAGGCAGGCTCTATGGCGGTAGCCTTAAGTATATAAGCGGATCGTTACCGGTACCTGAGGATACAAAGGAAAAGGCAGACAGGCTCTCATCTGAGGGCAAGACCCCTCTCTTATTTGTAAGAGATAAAGAGCTTTTGGGAATAATAGCGGTCGCGGATGTGATAAAAGAGGACAGTCCCAAAGCCATATCAGAGCTTAAGAATATGGGCGTACACGTCGTGATGCTGACGGGAGATAATGAGCGCACCGCAAAAGCAATAGGAGAGCAGGCAGGCGTATCCGAGGTCATAGCGGGAGTGCTGCCCGATGGTAAGGAAAGCGTGATAAGAAGCCTTAAGGACATGGGCAGGGTTGCCATGGTGGGAGACGGGATAAACGACGCACCGGCTCTTACAAGGGCTGACACCGGTATAGCGATTGGCGCGGGCACAGATGTAGCTGTTGATGCGGCGGATATAGTTCTCATGAAAAACAGGCTCAGTGATGTACCGGCCGCAATAAGGCTTAGCAGAGCCACATTAAGGAACATACATCAGAATCTTTTCTGGGCGTTCTTTTACAATGTACTGGGTATACCGCTCGCGGCGGGGGTATTCACTCCGATACTCGGATGGAAGCTTAATCCGATGTTTGCGGCGGCGGCAATGAGTCTTTCGAGTTTTTGCGTAGTTACTAACGCATTGAGGCTGAACTTTTTTAATATATATGATGCGTCAAAGGACAGGAGCAAAAAAACAGAAAAGGTAAAAAAGGAGGAAAGAAACGCTATGGAAGAGAGCAGCAGGACACTTACGATCGAAGGAATGATGTGCGAACACTGTGAGAAGAGGGTGAAGAAGGCACTGGAAAGTCTTGATGGTGTAAAAGAGGCAGTCGTAAGCCACGAGGCGGGCAATGCGGTTGTAAGCTTTGACGGCAATGTAGCGGATGAAGCACTGAAAAAGGCAGTCGAGGACGAGGACTATAAGGTGGTCTCGATAGCCTGAACAGCCTAATAGTAATATGATTTACATAGTATAAGGATTTATGATAGAATTCTAGGGTTACGGAAGTTTTTTATCTGGGAGAATTACTATGGGAATGACAATGTCTCAAAAGATACTGGCGGCTCATGCCGGACTGCCGGAGGTAAAGGCAGGACAGCTTATAGAGGCGTCTTTGGATCTTGTGCTCGGCAATGACATCACTACGCCGGTGGCAATAAGCGTTATGGACGGATTTAAGAGCGATAAGGTTTTTGATAAGGACAAGATCGCTCTTGTCATGGATCATTTCATACCTAATAAAGATATAAAGTCCGCCGAGAACTGCAAATGCTGCAGGGATTTTGCGGCATCCCATGATATAACCAACTATTTTGATGTAGGTAAGATGGGTATAGAGCATGCACTGCTTCCCGAAGCGGGTCTTACGGTTGCGGGAGACCTTATAATAGGGGCTGATTCCCATACCTGCACATATGGGGCGCTTGGAGCTTTTTCCACCGGAGTGGGATCTACGGATATGGCTGCGGGTATGGCCACGGGAAAAGCATGGTTTAAGGTTCCTGAGGCGATAAGGTTTAATATAACCGGAAAAAAGCAGAAGCATGTATCCGGCAAGGATCTTATCCTGCATATCATAGGGATGATAGGTGTTGACGGAGCGTTATACAGATCCATGGAGTTTGTCGGCGAGGGTCTGAAAGAGCTTAATATTGATGACAGACTGACCATAGCAAACATGGCTATAGAGGCCGGCGGGAAGAACGGGATTTTCCCTGTGGATGATATTGCCGTGGAATATATGAAGACCCATGGAAACAGACCTTATAAGGTATATGAGGCTGATCCGGATGCTGAATACGCAGAGGAATATACGATAGATCTGGGTGAGCTCCGGCCTACGGTTTCATACCCGCATCTGCCGTCAAATACAAAAACGATAGATGAAGCGGTAAAGGATAATATAAAAATTGATCAGGCCGTGATCGGAAGCTGTACTAATGGACGGATATCGGATCTGAGGGCTGCGGCCGGGATAATAAAAGGGCACAGCATAGCAAAGGGAGTCAGATGCATAGTGATCCCCGGAACCCAGAATATCTACCTGCAGGCTCTTGGAGAGGGACTGATCAAAACCTTTATAGAGGCGGGTGCCATAGTATCCACGCCGACCTGTGGGCCGTGTCTTGGAGGATATATGGGCATACTTGCGGCGGGAGAGAGATGCATATCGACTACGAACAGGAACTTTGTAGGCCGCATGGGGCATGTTGATTCGGAGGTTTATCTTGCAAGCCCTGCTGTGGCTGCCGCGTCTGCCGTAAAGGGCTGTATTGCTGATCCCGTGGAGGTAGAGTGATGGAAGCTAAAGGAAAAGTATTCAAATACGGAGACAATGTAGATACTGATGTAATAATACCCGCAAGATATCTGGCAATACAGGACAAAAAGGAGCTTGCGCAGCACTGTATGGAGGATATTGATACGGAATTTGTAAAGCAGGTGAGCGCCGGAGATATAATGGTCGCCGGCAAAAACTTCGGATGCGGCTCCTCCAGAGAGCATGCGCCCATTGTAATAAAGGAAGCCGGGGTTTCCTGCGTCATAGCGGAAACCTTTGCCAGAATATTTTTCAGGAACGCGATAAATATAGGCCTGCCGATAATCGAGTGCAGGGAAGCCTCAAAGGGGATAAAAGCAGGAGACGAGGTAGAGATAGACTTTGACAGCGGGGAGATAAAGGATACCACCACCGGTAAAGTTTATCAGGGAACTCCTTTTCCGGCTTTCATGCAGGGCATAATAAACAGCGGCGGCCTTGTAAATTACATAAACAAAGAGGGCAGTAAATGAATATCTTTCAGGCTATCATAATGGGGATAGTACAGGGACTTGCTGAATTCCTGCCTGTATCATCCTCAGGGCATCTGGCAATAATGCAGAATCTGCTGCATATAGAAACAGATACAGGGCTTTTATTTGATGTTCTTTTGCATCTGGGAACGCTTGCAGCCATATTTGTTGTATTCTGGAAAGATATAGTCAAGCTTATTATTGAGTTTTTCGGTATTATAGCTGATTTTTTCCGCAGGTTCAGAGACCCGGATGTTATAGTCTTAAGTTCTGCTTACAGAAGATTTGTTCTGCTGATTATAGTAAGTACAATACCTACCGGTATCCTTGGCTATATTGACAGGGATTTTGTAGAGTATGCGTCAGGAACCCTGCTTGTCCCCGGAATCGGTCTGATCATCACATCCGTGCTGCTCTTTATCTGTGACAGGATAGGGGACGGCAGAAAAGGGATAAAGAAGATTACATATCTGAACGCTTTTGAAATAGGGATGGCACAGGGAGTCGCTACTGTTCCCGGTATATCAAGGAGCGGCGCAACCATAGCGGCCTGCCTGATGCTTGGGATCAAAAAAGAAACCGCGGTTAAATATTCTTTTATCATGTCAATACCTGCTGTTTTGGGAGCGGCTGTACTTGAGATAAAGGACGCTGCGGGCGCGTCCGTTGAGATCGGTACGGTGATCGCATATATTATTGGCATGATAGTGTCGGCTATAGTCGGTTACTTTGCGATCAGATTCATGATAGGTGTTGTCAGAAGAAAGAAATATATTTACTTTTCGATATACTGTCTGATAGTAGGATTGATAGCTATTATCGGATATTTCATAACGAAGTGAAGCAGTACATGGCAGAAACTAATAAGAAGAAAACAACAAAAAGCAATAGTAAAAAAACAAATACATCAGCAAAAAATAAAAAAACTAACAGCAGTACAGCAAAAAAGAGCGGGAAGAAAGCCTCTTCCCGGTCAAAGGATATAAGTCTTCCCGAGAGAAGACCACGGACAGGCGGAAACGACGGATACAGTCCTGCGGCAGAAGCAGGAATATTGATCCTGCTTGCTGTATGCGTGCTTTTGTTTCTTGCTAATTTTGGGATAATAGGGGCTGTTGGAAATGCCGTGGCAGCTTTTCTTTTTGGTCTTTTCGGATCTACGGCCTATATTTTTCCCTTTGCCTTGTTTTTTACGGTAGTGCTTTTGGTTGCAAATCATATGAGCAGCGAGTCGGTCATAAAGGCTGTCATGATATGGCTTGCTTATCTGATCGTGGCCATGTTTTTTGAGATGGCATGGAGCGGGGATTTTGAAACCAGAAAGCAGAGCTTCGGGGGAGACGCGTATTACAGATATGGCGTGGAATACAGAAGGGGAGGAGGACTGATTCCCGGTCATATCTACGCTTTCATGTCAGAGGCTTTGGGGCAGTTTGGTACAGTTATCATAATGATAACCGTCCTGATCATATGCATAGGCGTACTAACAGGAAGGTCAATATTAAGACTTATAAAAGAGAGCTCGAGAGAAGCCGCGGAAAGCATAGTAGATAATATCGAGATACGGCAGGAGGAGATAAAGCGGGACAGACGCAGGAGAAGGAGAGAAGAGGGAGTATATTACGGAAGACCCCAGCCCGTCGGGAATGAGATTTCACGGCTTAAGCTTGAGCCGGAGGAGGAAGACTCTGATGAAATGAAGGAGCTTACCGCGTCAGAGGCGGAGGATCTGGATAAACTCGAACAAAAGCTGGAGGAAAGGATACTGGGTGCAAAAGAATACACAGAACCTGAGCCTCAGCCTGAGCCGGAAGTAATGCGCGAACCCGAGCCCGAAGCTGAGCCTGAACCCGAACCAATGCCCGAGCCTGAGCCGGAACCGGTCAGAGAGGCTGCGCCTGCCCCTGTAAGGAGGGCGCCGGTGAAACGTAAGGTTGCCTCATCCACCATACCGGACGGGATGGTTGTAAATGAGAATAAGGTGTCGGATTATGTGCTGCCCCCCGTAAACATGCTTAAAAAAGGCAGCAGGAGCACGGGCAGCGCGAAGAAGGAGCAGATGGAGACGGCGCAGAAGCTCAAGGATACGCTTAAAAGCTTCGGAGTGAATGTTTCCATGACGGATGTAAGTCAGGGACCTACTGTCACGAGATATGAGATGCTGCCCGAGGCAGGTGTAAAGGTATCAAAGATAGTAAGCCTTACAGATGATATCAAGCTTGCTCTTGCCGCAGAGAGCATAAGGATCGAGGCGCCCATACCGGGCAAGAGCGCGATAGGCATCGAGGTTCCGAATGCGGAAAACACTCCCGTGATGCTGCGTGATCTCATAGAGTCGGATGAGTTTAAGAACTCGAAATCACGGATATCATTCGCGGTAGGTAAGGACATAGGCGGAAAGCCCGTGATATTTGATATAGCAAAGATGCCTCATGTACTGATAGCCGGCGCGACGGGAGCAGGTAAGTCGGTCTGTATCAATACGATAATCATGAGTATATTATATAAGGCAAGGCCTGATGAAGTTAAGCTTATGATGATAGACCCGAAGATAGTTGAGCTTTCAATTTATAACGGGATCCCGCATCTGATGACACCGGTCGTCACTGATCCGCAGAAAGCCGCGGGAGCGCTTAACTGGAGCGTTATAGAAATGGATCGGAGATACGGCGAATTTGCCGAGCATGCGGTCAGGGATCTGAAAGGTTATAACGCATGGGCGGCAAAGGAAGGTCTTCCTCCGATGCCCCAGATAGTCATCATAGTGGATGAGCTCGCAGACCTCATGATGACAGCGAAGAGTGATGTAGAGACGGCCATTGTGCGGCTTGCGCAAAAGGCAAGGGCTGCGGGAATGCATCTAATAATAGCGACCCAGAGGCCTTCGGTTGATGTTATAACGGGACTTATAAAGGCAAATATGCCTAGCCGCGTCGCTTTCACTGTCACAAGCGGTACCGATTCCAGAACCATACTTGATATGGTAGGAGCCGAGAAGCTTCTGGGAAAGGGCGATATGCTTTTCTATCCCGTCGGCGCGCCAAAGCCGTCAAGAGTTCAGGGAGCCTTTGTCTCTGACGAGGAAGTTGAGGCTGTCGCGGAGTTTATCAGGGCGCAGAAAAAAGATGACGATAATGCCGGTGATATTACAGAGGCCATAAATGCCGCCGCTGTATCGGGCACCGGAAGCGGTTCAAAGGGGGCTTCCCAGACAACGGCAGCTTCAGCAGATGACGAGGACGAGATATTCATGCAGGCGGCGGAGTTTGCGGTGAATCTCGATAAGGAAACAGTGTCCATAGGCCTGCTTCAGAGAAAATTCCGCTTAGGCTTTAACCGGGCGGCAAGGATCATGGATCAGCTGTCTGATGAAGGCATAGTTGGTGAAGAAATGGGAACCAAAGGAAGGCGGATAATAATGACGCCCGAACAATTTGAAACTTATAAGGAGAGATGAATATGTTAACTACTGCGAAGCAGGAGTGTTACATATTCACTCATCCGACAGGAGCCAGTAAACTATAACTGAACGATATAGAGGAGGAGCATGTATGAAGTCTGACATAGAGATAGCCCAAAGCGCGGAGCTTAAAAATATCCGCGAGATCGCTTCATCTCTTGGGATTTCAGAGGATGACCTCGAGCTTTACGGAAAATATAAAGCCAAAATATCCGATGATTTCATAAAAAGCATACAGGACAGGCCGGACGGTAAGCTTGTGCTCGTCACAGCGATAAATCCCACCCCTGCCGGAGAGGGAAAGACAACCCAGACTATCGGAATAGGGGAAGCCATGGGGCGTCTTGGGAAAAAGGCGCTTGTAGCGTTAAGGGAGCCCTCGCTTGGTCCGTGCTTCGGGATAAAAGGGGGAGCGGCAGGCGGAGGAATGGCGCAGGTGGTTCCCATGGAGGATCTGAATCTTCATTTTACGGGTGATTTTCATGCGATCACGACGGCAAATAATCTCTGCGCGGCGATACTTGATAACCATATCCAGCAGGGGAATGAGCTTCGCATTGATACAAGACGGATCGTGCTCAAAAGATGTCTTGACTTAAATGACCGCGCTTTAAGAAACGTCGTTATAGGACTGGGCTCGAAAGCGGACGGTTTCGTAAGGGAGGATCATTTCACGATAACTGTTGCGTCCGAGGTCATGGCCATATTCTGTCTGGCATCTGATATGAGTGACCTGAAAAGAAGACTCGGACGCATGATAGTCGCCTATGACCTTGACGGTAAGCCCGTGACTGCTAAAGACATAAAGGCTGTAGGCTCCATGGCGGCTCTCCTTAAGGATGCTATAAAGCCCAATATGATCCAGACGCTTGAGCATACGCCGGTACTCGTACATGGCGGACCCTTTGCCAATATAGCGCATGGCTGTAATTCCGTGATAGCTACAAAGACGGCATTAAAGCTTGCTGATATTGTCATAACCGAGGCGGGCTTCGGTGCCGATCTCGGTGCCGAAAAATTCCTTGATATCAAATGCAGAAAGGCAGTACTTAGACCGTCCGCGGTCGTGCTTGTGGCGACTGTAAGGGCGCTTAAATACAACGGCGGGCTTTCAAAGGAAGAGCTTGGGAAGCCTGATATGGACGCGCTGAAAAAAGGTATAGCCAATCTTGGAAGACATATTGATAACTTAAAGAAATACGGACTTCCCGTAATAGTGACGTTAAATGCCTTTGTCACGGATACAGAGGAAGAAAAGGCGTATATTGAAAAATACGCGGCAGAGAGGGGCTGTGAATTCTCATATTCTAAAGCATGGGAAAAGGGGGGCGAAGGAGCCGAGGATCTTGCGAAAAAGATAATCAGCGTAATATCCGGGGATGATTCCACGTTTAAGTATCTCTACCCCGATGAGATGCCGCTTAAAGAAAAGATCGAGACTATTGCATGTGAGATATACGGGGCATCGGGGGTGGATTTTTCATCAAAGGCTCTGAAGGAATTAAGTCTTATAGAGGAAATGGGCGGAGGCGCTTTCCCTGTGTGCATGGCAAAGACCCAGTATTCATTTTCGGATGATCCTGCGCTTTTGGGAGCGCCGGAGGGCTTTAATATAAGGGTAAGGGATGTTTATCTGTCAGCGGGCGCGGGCTTTGTGGTTGCGCTTACGGGAGATATCATGACTATGCCGGGACTTTCAAAGCATCCTGCGGCATATGACATAGATGTGGATGATAACGGAAAGATAAGAGGACTTTTTTAGATGGCTGGGATAATAGACGGGAAAAAGATAGCACAGGAAATAAAGGATGAGGTAAAGGCCGAGATAGAGCGTGATAAGCTTGAGGCATGCCTTGCCGTTATAATCGTAGGAGAGGATCCTGCGTCACAGGTATACGTGAAAAACAAAAAAACAGCCTGTGAATACTGCGGGATAAAATCGCTTTCGTATGAGCTTGGGGCAGATACTCCAGAAGCCGAACTTGTTGCACTGATCGACAAACTGAATCAGGATGAAAAGGTAGACGGGATTCTGGTACAGCTTCCGCTTCCGGAGCACATAAACGAGGATAATATAATAGAGGCCATAGACCCCGCAAAGGATGTGGACGGGTTTTCGAGAAGATCGGTAGGGGCGCTTAGTATTGGAAGCGAGGGCTTTATATCCTGTACTCCGGCAGGGGTCATAGAGCTTTTAAAAAGAAGCGGAGTTGATATCGCGGGAAAGGAATGTGTAGTCATGGGAAGATCCAATATAGTCGGGAAACCCATGGCAATGCTCATGCTCAGGGAAAACGCGACTGTGACCGTAGTACATTCAAAAACCCGGCATATAGAGGATATATGCAGCAGGGCGGATATACTGATCGTTGCTATCGGAAAGCCTAAGATGATAACTGAAGAGTATGTTAAAGACGGGGCGGTAGTCATAGATGTAGGCATACACAGGGTGGATCCTGAGACAAACGGAGGGAAAAAGCTCTGCGGTGATGTGGATTATGATGATGTGGAGCCTGTTGCTTCGCTGATCACTCCGGTTCCCGGAGGTGTAGGACCCATGACTATAGCCATGCTTATGAAAAACGTACTTATAGCAGCAAGGAACAGATAAAAAATGCAGTGCCCGAAGTGTGGGAGTGAAATACCTGAGGGCAAGCTGTATTGCCCCAAATGCGGATATGCCGTACAGATTGTTCCGGATTACGACGCAAGTCTTGAAGAGAATTTAGACAGCGTTGGATCGGATATAGCAGGTAATGTAAACAGGATAGACGTAGCTGAGAAAAACGCGGCTGAATTTGATGAGGATTCCACGACCAGGGAAATACCCATGGTCAAAAAGGATGAGGTATCTGATATTGTCAGGCAGACCGCAGAGGACGATGAGAGACGTGAAAAGATAATGACACTTGTTGTTGCAGGTCTTTTTGTCATTCTGGTCGGAATAATTGCCGTAACCGCGTCGCGCAGCATGGGCCGGGGTTCGTTTGTCCCGCAAAGAGCTGTTGACAGGGTTGTATCGGATAACACAGCCTTAAGTGTATCCGGAAGCGCTGCAGCCATGGATATTGCCGGTGATAAACAAGAGACTGATCCGGGAGAGGCTGTATCGGAGGATACGGTTTCGGAGGACACGGTGTCCATGGATGAGCTTATCGGTGAGCTTATAGTGGAACCGGAGCCCGGAAAATATAATAAGCCTCAGAACATAACTGCCAAAATCTTTTTTGAAGACGCAGAGGGCGTAGAAGACGGTGAGGATGCGTTTTCGGGGATAATATATTATACTGATGACGGCACCGAGCCGGATGAGAGCTCAACGGTATATAAGCATGAATTCCCTATGCCCATGGGACACAGCTCGTATGCTTTCAGATTTCTGGACAGCAGGGGGAATCTAAGCGATACTATTTACGTTGAGTATGATTTTAATTATGAAGGGGCGTGTTCTCCCGTTGATGCGGCAAATATCATTATAGCTACGCTTATTAATGACGGAGCGCTGCTTGATATTTACGGACATGTGCCAGGATCGACAGGGATGTATACTTATAAGTGTACGTTTATGGTAAATTCGGGAAACAGGAATTATTTCATGATCCCGGAGTACTATGAGGAGCCGGGGAGCGCAAAGAGGGAAACCGGAACCGTATACGCCGTGGATGCAGAGACGCTTGGAACATTTAAGGTGAAACAAAACTCTGACGGACAGTATAATTTTGAAATGTTTTTTTGAAAGGAATAGTTATGAAGCTTCTTGAAGAGAGGATACTGAAGGATGGCAGAGCCGTAAACGAAGATATACTGAGGGTTGATACTTTCATCAACCATCAGGTCGATCCGGAGCTTATGTCAAAATGCGCAAAGGACTTTGCTTCACATTTCAGAGGGAAGGGCATTACAAAGGTGGTAACGATAGAAAGCTCCGGGATATCTCCTGCGCTGCTGACAGCATGTGATATGGGGATACCCCTTGTCATACTGAAAAAACAGCCTTCAAAGGTTTTAAATGACAATCTTTATCAGACCATGGTCACTTCTTTTACCAAGGGAACTAATTATGAGCTTACGCTGTCAAAGGATGTGATAGGTGAAAATGACCATGTTCTTATAATCGATGATTTCCTTGCAAACGGAGAAGCGGTCACCGCAGCGGTAAGACTTCTGCGCATGGCACATGCTACCGTAGCGGGTGTGGGCGTTTTGATAGAAAAGGCATTCCAACCCGGCAGGGAAAAGCTTACCGATGCCGGATTTGAAGTGTATGCGCTCGCCCGCATAGGATCCATGTCCAGGGACAGGATAGAATTTATCTGAGGAGTTTTTGTTATGAAAAAGGTAGTGAAGTTCGGAGGAAGCTCACTTTCGGGAGCTGACCAGTTCATAAAGGTAAAGGAGATCATAGATCTTGATAAGGCCAGACGGTATGTCGTGCCCTCGGCTCCCGGAAAAAGGGATGGCAAGGATACCAAGGTGACAGACCTTTTATATGAGGCCTATGCGCTTGCCTCAAGGGACAAAGATTTTTCCAGGGTGTTCAAAAAGATCGAGGACAGATATAACAGCATAATAGAAGGTCTTGGTCTTGAGATTTCACTTGCAGATGAGTTTAGGACAATAAAAAAGAATTTTAAGCAAAAGACGGGAGAAGATTATGCTGCGAGCAGGGGGGAGTACTTAAACGGCCTACTGCTTGCTGATTATCTTAAGTATACGTTTGTTGATGCGGCAGAGGTGGTCTTTTTTGATGATGACGGTAATTTTGATTCCGCTAAAACCTACAAGGTGATGCATGAAAGGCTTGAAGATGTGGAAAGAGCGGTCATACCGGGTTTTTACGGTTCATATTCTGACGGAAGGATAAAGACTTTCTCAAGGGGCGGCTCGGATATAACAGGATCGATAGTTGCAAGATCCGTCAAGGCGGATGTGTATGAGAACTGGACGGATGTATCGGGATTCTTTGTGGCGGATCCACGTATAATCACAGATCCCGAAACCATAGAGATGATAACCTATACGGAGCTCAGAGAGCTTGCTTATATGGGTGCTTCAGTGCTTCATGAGGATGCGATATTCCCCGTAAGAAGGGAAGGCATACCGATCAATATCAGAAATACCAATAAGCCTGAGGATAAGGGTTCATGGATCGTACAGAGCACGGGACAGAAATCAAAATTCATCATAACGGGCATAACAGGAAAAAAGGGATTCTGCTCCGTGAATATCGAAAAAGACAAGATGAATTCCGAGGTCGGGTTCGGCAGACGGGTGCTACAGGCATTTGAGGATAATGATATTTCATTTGAGCATATGCCGTCCGGTATAGATACTATGACTATAATCGTCCATCAGGATGAGTTCATGGAGAAAGAGCAGAGCGTTGTATCAGAGATAAACAGGCTCACTCACCCGGACAGCATAGATATAGAATCGGATCTTGCGCTTATAGCGGTAGTGGGACGCGGAATGAAGTCGTCCAAGGGTACGTCGGGACGCATATTCTCTGCCCTTGCCCACGCAAACGTAAACGTAAAGATGATAGACCAGGGCTCATCCGAGCTAAACATTATAATAGGCGTCAAGAACGAGGACTTTGAAAACGCCATTAGAGCGATATATAACATCTTCGTGCTGGCGCGTTTGTAAGGAAGTATTTGATAATAAAGTAAAGGAGCGATATATAAGGTATGTTTAAGATTTTGGAAGCGGAGTGTCTGGCGGATAAGACTTACAAGATGGTCGTCGAGGCTCCTAATGTGGCGCATGCCTGCGAGCCGGGACAGTTTCTGATCGTAAGAGCCGAGGAGGAGAGTGAGAGGATAGCCCTTACGATATGTGATTATGACAGAGAAAAAGAGACTGTAACCATAGTGCTGCAGACAATAGGCGAGTCAAGCTATAAGATCGCCGAAAAGAAAGCGGGAGACAGCTTTCATGATGTGGTCGGGCCGCTTGGTAATCCTGCCGAGTATGTGAATGAGCCACTGGAGGAGGTACAGAAGAGACATTATCTGCTGGTAGGCGGAGGACTCGGTACGGCTCCCGTATATCCCCAGGCAAAGTGGCTAAAGGAGCATGGGGTGGATGTGGATGTGATCATCGGTACAAGGTCACACGACACTTTGATAATGGAGCAGGAGATGATAGATGCCGTTGGCGAGGAGCATGTCTTTGTTACTACCGATGACGGATCATATAAGAGACATGGCATGGTGACTGCGGTCATAGAGGATCTGGTGAAGAATCAGGGAAAGCACTATGACAAGTGCGTATCTATAGGCCCCATGATAATGATGAAGTTCTGCGTGAAGCTCACAAAGGAGCTTGGCATACCCACGATAGTGTCGATGAATCCTATAATGGTCGATGGCACGGGTATGTGCGGCGCCTGCAGGCTCGTTGTCGGAGACGAGGTCAGGTTTGCCTGTGTTGACGGCCCTGAATTTGACGGTTTTTTAGTTGACTTTGATTCCGCCATGAAGAGGATGAAGCTTTATAAGACTGAGGAAGGCAGAAGACTTCTTGAATATCAGGAGGGAAAGACGCATCACGGCGGATGCGGAAACTGCGGTTGATAGGATTATAGTTTAATTATTAATAATTCAGGAGAATATACGATGGCAATAGAAGTTGATATGATGAAGAAGGTTCCGGTTTCGGAGCAGGATCCTGAGGTCAGGGCAAAAAACTTTGACGAGGTCTGCTTAGGATATAACGAAGAGGAGGCAAGGGCTGAATCTACAAGATGTCTGCAGTGCAAAAATCCGAAATGTGTAGAGGGTTGCCCTGTCCGTATTGATATTCCGGGCTTTATAGCAAAGCTGAAAGAAGGCGATAATGCAGGAGCTTATGAAATAATTGGAGAAGCGAGCTCACTGCCTGCCGTATGCGGAAGAGTATGTCCTCAGGAAAGTCAGTGCGAGGGGCAGTGTATAAGGGGCATCAAGGGCGAGCCCGTATCCATAGGCAAGCTTGAGAGATTTACGGCTGACTGGGCGAGAGAACATGGGATAAAGCCGGTAAAGAAGGCTCATAGCAAGGGCAGGAAGGTAGCTGTGGTCGGAGCAGGACCCTCGGGACTTACCTGTGCCGGAGATCTTGCCAGGATGGGATATGATGTTACTATATTTGAAGCCCTGCACAAAGCGGGCGGAGTTTTGGTATATGGGATTCCCGAATTCAGGCTGCCCAAAGATGAAGTGGTAGAAAAGGAGATAGAGAACGTCAAGGCTCTGGGAGTTGAGATAAAGACTGACTACATCATAGGAAGGTCGGAAACCGTTGATGAGCTTATGGACAGGCAGGGCTTCTCAGCAATCTATCTTGCGTCAGGAGCGGGACTTCCTATGTTTATGCACATACCCGGAGAGCAGGCGCTTGGCGTGTATTCCGCTAATGAGTACCTTACAAGAGCGAATCTGATGAAAGCATACAGGGACGATTATGATACCCCCATAAACAAAGGAAAGAAGACTGTGGTGGTAGGCGGCGGAAACGTGGCTATGGATGCCGCGCGTACTGCGCTAAGACTGGGCTCCGATGTGACGATAGTATACAGGAGATCTGAAAAGGAGCTTCCGGCAAGGGTCGAAGAGGTTCACCATGCAAAGGAGGAAGGCATAGAATTTGCCCTGCTTACCAATCCCGTGGAGATACTTGAGGATGAGGAAGGACTGGTACGGGGCATCAGGGTCATAAAGATGGAGCTTGGAGAGCCGGACGCATCCGGCAGGAGGAGGCCAGTAGAAATACCGGGCTCCGAGTACGAGATAGAATGCGATACCGTGATAATGGCTCTGGGCACCACGCCCAATCCGCTGATATCAGGGACTACTGAGGGACTTGAGACTAACAAAAAGAAATGTATCGTGACTGACGAGGATACGGGAGCTACTTCAAGACCGGGTGTATTTGCAGGCGGTGACTGCGCGACCGGGGCTGCTACCGTCATACTCGCGATGGGCGCGGGAAGAAGAGCGGCAAAAGGAATTGATGATTATCTTAACGGAAAGTAAGCATGACTCTTAATGAAAAAGCCAGGGATTTAAAGTCCTCCGGATATGCCCTGACAGGCTGCGGCGGCATCGGACTGATAATAATGGTACTTATATTCACCGGCGTGATCCCGCTTAATTTAAGCGGTGCAGTGGGTATAGTGTCGAAACTCGTAATGAGCATACTGTTTTTGGTATTCCTTATAACGGGTATAATGTCCTTAAAGAAGTCAAAAATAGTGTCCCAGGATGCCGAAAGGGAGAATGACAAAAAGAATGAGATAAAAAAATGGTTTCTGGAGTCCTTTACCTCTGATGACCTTACAGAGTTGATCGATCAGGAGCTTGAAGAAAACGATCTCTACTTTGAACGCACAAGCCTGATCAAAGATAAGATTTGTGAGAGGTTTATGGATGTGGAGGATGCGCTTATGTCGGAGCTCACAGAGGAAATCTATACAGAGCTTTTTGAATCGGTGGGCTGATGCTTCGTGTTACCCTGATATCCTGTGGCAGACTTAAGGAAAGATATCTCCGGGATGCCGTCTCGGAATATAAAAAAAGACTGTCAGGCTATATTTACCTTACAGAAAAAGAGCTTGATGACGGTCCTGATATAAAAAGCGAAGCCGCGAGGATCATAAAGGCCATACCGGAGGGAGCCTGCATCATGACTCTGGAGATAGAGGGCAGGGAATATACATCCGAGGGCTTTGCAGAGGCGATAGACGGACTCATGACAGGAGGAGTAAGCCATATCTGTTTTATTATAGGCGGATCGGAAGGGCTTGATAAGGAAATCAAGGATATGGCAAAAATGCATGTCAGTTTTTCCAGAATGACCTTTCCGCACCAGCTTATGAGGGTAATATTTCTGGAGCAGCTGTACCGGGCGTTTAAGATCATGAAAGGAGAGCCGTATCACAAATGAATTTCATAAATACGATCGAAAAGAAAAGGGATAAAGAAAGGCTTTCAAAAGAGGAGATAAGGGATTTCATAAACAGGTATGTGGCGGGAGAGATACCCGACTATCAGGTCTCCGCCCTGCTTATGGCTATATACTTAAACGGCTGTGATGATGAAGAAACCTATGAGCTGACCATGGCAATGGCCGAGTCCGGCGATATCATGGATCTGTCAGGGATACCCGGTATAAAGGTGGACAAGCATTCCACGGGCGGAGTAGGGGATAAGGTTACCCTTATAGCCGCACCTGTAGCCGCGGCATGCGGAGTGCCTACTGCAAAGATGAGCGGCAGGGGACTTGGCTTCACAGGTGGAACCATAGATAAGCTCGAGTCGATCCCGGGGTTTTCCGTATCTTTAGAGGAAGATGAGTTTATCAGTCAGGTAAAAAAAACAGGCTATGCCCTTATCGGTCAGACAAAGGATCTGACTCCTGCTGATAAACTTTTATATGCTCTGCGTGATGTGACAGGAACCGTAGGATGCATACCGCTCATAGCTTCATCCATAATGAGCAAGAAGATAGCTGCGGGAAGTGATGCCATAGTGCTCGAGGTGACTCACGGGACAGGGGCTTTCATGAAGGATGAGAGATCCGCCTGCGAGCTCGCCCGTATCATGATCGATATAGGCAGGAGAGCAGGACTTTATATGAGGGCTGTCATTACTGATATGAATGAGCCTCTGGGGCATGCGATAGGAAACTCCCTGGAGGTCATAGAGGCAATAGAAGCCCTTAAAGGAAACGCGGTGCCCGATGTCCTTGAGGTAATGGAGGTCATAATCCCGGAAATGATCATGGCGGGAGGAAAGGCCGGCTCAAAAGAGGAGGCATGGAAGCTTGCCGTGGATCAGGTCTCATCGGGAAGAGCCTTGGAAGTATTCAAAAAGATGATAGAAGCCCAGCATGGAAATCCTTGTGTTGCAGATGATTACAGTCTGTTCCCTCAGGCTGCCGTTAAGACAGAGGTCTATGCGGAGAGGAATGGTTATCTTTCAGTAAAGGACTGCGCGGGCATAGGCGAATGCGTAAAGGTGCTCGGCGGCGGAAGGATCACCAAGGAGCAGATGATAGACCTCTCCGTAGGTCTTGATATGAAAGTGAAGAACGGGGAAAGGGTTTCAAAAGGAGACTGTCTCTGCGAGATTTACAGCAGGAATAATAACGAGGCGGAGGCGGCCAGAAAACAGTATCTGAATTCCGTAGAGATAACGGATGAAGAACCTGTAAAGAACAGACTGATTTATACACTGGATGACTAAGGCTTTAAGCATAAAGGAATACGGAAACCCTGTCATACAGGAGGTTGCCGGAACCTTTGACAAAAACATTAAATACATAGAAAAGAGGCTGGGGCTTGATATCGCGATAAGAGCCGACAATATTTTGATCGAGGGCAGCGAAGTTCACGCAGAGGAAGGCGCGGCGCTTATTAAGGAGCTTATAGCGCTTGCCGAAAAGGGGGAGACTATAGACGATCAGAAACTGAACTATACTATGGACAGTATAAAGGACGCCTCGGGAGAGTTTATTACCTCCGTCGATGATGATGTGATTTGTCACACGGTTTCAGGCAAGCCTGTAAAGCCCAAGACTGTCGGGCAGAAGAAATACGCGGACTCGATAGATAAAAAGATGATCGTTTTCGGTATAGGACCCGCCGGTACCGGGAAAACCTATATTGCTATAGCTAAAGCGGTTACGGCTTTCAAAAGAGAAGAGATATCAAGGATAATCCTTACAAGACCTGCCATAGAAGCAGGCGAAAAGCTGGGATTCCTTCCCGGAGATCTGCAGAGCAAGATCGATCCCTATCTCAGACCTCTCTATGACGCATTGTACAGCATAATGGGGGCGGAGTCTTTTCAAAAAAATATGGAAAAAGGGCTTATCGAGGTCGCTCCGCTTGCGTATATGAGGGGAAGGACTCTTGATAATGCGTTCATTATACTGGACGAGGCACAGAACACTACACCGGCTCAGATGAAGATGTTTTTGACAAGGATAGGCTTCGGGTCGAAGGTTGTAGTGACGGGAGATAAGACACAGAAAGATCTTGCGGAAGGCACTGTATCAGGGCTTGACGTGGCAGAGAGAGTGCTTGGGAAGATAGACGATATAGGTTTTATTTACCTTACGGCAAAGGATGTAGTAAGGCATCCTTTGGTACAGAAGATAGTAAAGGCATACGAAGAATATGAAGTTAGACAGAGCACCGGAAGAGAAAAAAGAAAAGGCAGAACCGGAAACAGCAGAAGCAGAAAATAAAGATACAAGCCAGTATGATGAAGAAAAACCGGGAACAAGGGCATATTTGGTACTGCCTGTTGTTTTGCTTTCGGTAATATCTGCGGCAGAGATATTTTTTTTAGAGCAAAGCGTGACCGGGGCAGTCAGGAATCTCATTGTAGTGGCTGTCATAGCGTTTGCGGCCGTTTACGCGTGCAGCGGCTGGATCACCTCCAGGACAGCCCTTATTATATCTGCACTTGGCATAATAGCGTCCTTACAGGCGGTTCTGCCGGATTTTGTGATACCTGTAGCCTCTTTCGGGGTCATATTGGCTCTGATTTCAGAGATGCCTTACCTTGGCGTGTCCTGTCTGGTTTTATTTTCAGCGATACCTTATCTTTCATCCGAGAGATCGTTTGAGTATTTCCTTTTTTTAACAGTGACCGGGATGATAGGGATCGCCTTGATTTACGGGAAGAAAAAAACGGGGAAATACGCGGAAGCCCTTATTATCTTTACTTTAGTCTATATACTTCTCTATACCGGTCTTATCGTCATGAAACGCATGAGCATAAATCCGGAGATGATCATTGTTCCTGCCGCCGGTCTTATCATGAATGTCGTTATCATGGAGATCGCCGGATATTCGTACTATACCAATATAGTAAAAAGAGAAGAGGAGCTTTATTTAAGTGTGGTGGATCCGGAGCATCCGCTTCTTATCAAGCTCAGGAACAATAATAAAAGAGAATATAAAAGGGCGATACATACCGCGCATTTCACGGAGCTTTTTGCGGATAAATTCGGCTATGACAGAGTGCTTATGAAAGGACTCGGCTTTTATCACCGGATAGGAGTGCTCAGGGAGGATGATGATGCCCCGCTCAATGCGCGCACCATAGCCCTTGCTGAAGAAGAAGGCTTTCCCGATGATATAGTAGCGGCACTTAAGGAATACGGAGAGGCCAGGCCGGGGCAGAAAATTTCTGCTGAGATATCAATAACGATCATCGTAGATACGGTAATAAAAAGCCTTATGGATGAGTTTTCGTCCGATAATAAAAAACCGGATCTTAATAAATTCATAGATAAGGAAATACTGGCTCTTTTTTCAGGCAAAGATTCACTTCTGAAAAAGTCAGCGATACCATATAACGATCTGGAGGAGATAAGGAAGCATTTGAAAGGAGAGAGGATATATTATGACTTTCTCCGTTGAAAAAGATGAAAATATCACAGAGCTTAATATACCTTATGAGGATATATTCAGGGATGTTGCAAAAGAAGCGCTGGAATTTACGGGATGTCCGTATGAATGTGAAGTTGCGCTAACACTCACCGATGACGATGGCATACACCTGATGAACAGAGAATACAGGAAGGTGGATAAAGCAACGGATGTTCTATCTTTTCCGCTTATAGATTTTGAGAAGCCCGCGGATTTCAGTCATGTTGAGGAGGCTTTCCCTGATAGCTTTAATCCCGATACCGGCGAGCTGATGCTCGGAGATATAGTCATCTCAACCGACCATGTGATATCACAGGCTGAAGCATACGGACATCCGGTGAAAAGAGAATTTGCTTTCCTAATCGCTCACAGTATGTTACACTTGCAGGGGTTTGATCATGAGGAGCCCGCAGAGGCAGAGCTTATGTATGAGGCCCAGGAAAAAATATTGGAAAAACTTGGAATAAGGAGATAGATCTTGTTTGGTAAACGAAAGAAGGCGCTTATCTTTATAGTCGGTGCCTGTATTTTGACGGGATGCGGAAATAATGCGGCAGTATCTGAGGTTCCAGAGGAAACAGGCACAGAGACAGTCTCGGATGCGGAAGCATACGAGAAGTTTGAGGATTCGGTATCCGGTGCTGAGGTGCCTGAGGTATCAGGCTCGGGACTTACTGCCGAAAAGGGGTATACCTCTTCATTCGGAATGGAAAGGGAGAGAGACGGCGATAAGGTAAGGAGTTATCTTACCGGTAAATTCGTACCGGATGACATAGGCGACAGAAGGCCGGTTGCCATAATACTGAATAATATCGAGGATGCCATGCCAATGAGCGGAGTAAGCTCGGCGGATGTACTCTACGAGTGCGTCGTAGAGGGAGGACTTACCCGTATGATGGGGGTATTTGAAGCCTATGATGATCTGGAAAAAATAGGTTCGGTCAGATCCTGCAGAAACTATTTTGTTTATTACGCTCTTGAATTTGACGCTATATACTGCCATTACGGACAGTCGTCCTATGCGCTTCCTCTACTGGAGCAGGATTACGTGGATAATCTTTCCGGACTTGCGGCGATAGGAGATACTGTATTTTACCGCACTACCGACAGGGCCGCGCCCCATAATGCGTATGCCTCGGCCAAGGGTATCAAAAAAGGCATAGAGGATATGGGCTACAGAAACACATATAAAGATGGATACATAGGGAAGTTTACCTTTGCGAAGGATGATGATCCTAATGATCTTTCTCAGGAGGATTCTTATGACGCCGCTCATGTAGAGCCGGGATATAAGATCAATAAGCCCTACCTTGAGTATAACGCGGATGATGAGAAGTATTACAGGTGGCAGTACGGTACAGAGCATATTGATGACCTTAATGACGAGCAGCTTTCGTTTGACAATATAATCCTGCAGTATTCATCATGGGAACAGATAGATGATAAGGGATATCTTGGGTTTGACTGCCACGGCGGGGGCAAGATGACCTACATCACCAAGGGAAAAGCGGTTGACGGGACATGGATATCCTTTGGAGGAGATCAGGGGGCTGTCAGGTATTTTGACTCGGACGGAGAAGAGATAGTAGTAAATCAGGGCAAGACTCTCATAGAGATAATACAGGATACAGAAGGTGACAAGGTAGTTATCAGATAAATGGCACGGCCTGATAATAATAAAAAAAGCAATTTTATCGTTCAGGGCGGCCTGCTTGGTATGGCGGGGCTCGTTACCCGTATCATAGGCATGATATACCGTATCCCCGTTACGAATATAATCGGGGATAAGGGAAACGGTTATTATGCCTCAGCATACTATATCTACAATATCATGCTTCTTATATCTTCATATTCGCTGCCGCTTGCTATCTCCAAAGTGGTTTCAGCGAGGCTTTCAAAGAGACAATACAGAAATGCTTCCAGAGTATTCAGAGGCGGACTTTTATTTTCGACTTTAACCGGCGGCATAGCCGGACTCATAGTGCTGTTTGGAGCTAACGCCCTTGCAAATCTTCTTTCGGAGCCTTTATCAGCCATAGCATTAAGAATATTTGCGCCTACGCTTCTGATAGTTGCGGTCATGGGGGTATTCAGGGGATATTTCCAGGGAATGGGAAACATGGTTCCTACTGCGGTGTCACAGATAATCGAACAGATAATAAACGCGGTAGTCAGCATAATAGCCGCAAAGGCTTTGTTTGATTATGGGGTTAAGACAGCGGCGCTTTTAAGAAATGAAGATCTGTCCTATGCGTATGGGGCAGCCGGCAGCACACTCGGTACAAGCGTGGGAGCTTTTGCGGCGCTGGTATTTCTTGTGTTCCTGTATTTCCTTGTGGCCGGAAGGCTAAGGAAAAAATACAATGATGATGACACGAGATACGTGGAAAGCTATGGCATGGTGATGAGACTGATACTCATGACAGTGCTTCCGGTCATCCTGTCTACAGCTATCTACAACATAAATGATATACTTGATAATTTCATATTCAACAGAATGATGGAATCAAAAGGACTGGGAATCCAGAAAACCGCTATCTGGGGTGTATATACAGGTAAATCCAAGCTTCTCCTGAACGTACCTATGGCTCTTGCGAATTCAATGTCGGCATCAGCGGTACCGGCTCTTGCATCATGCATTGCCTCAGATAATAAAAAAGGAGCGAGAAAGAGGATAGGCGCAGCCATGAGATTTACTATGATAATATCTTTCCCCTGTGCCATAGGGCTCTTTGTACTTGCTAACCCCATCATAAACCTGCTTTTTTCCGGAGAAGTGGATCTTGCCGCGGCGCTTATCAGGGCGGGAGCGGTGACAGTCATGACTTATTCAGTATCCACGCTTTCAAACGGCATGCTGCAGGGAATAGGGCGCATGAACCTGCCGGTGAAGAACGCGGCGATATCTCTTGTGCTCCATATTGCGTCGCTCATAGCGCTCATGTATTATACCGATCTCGGTATATACGCAGTGGTCATCTCAACTATCATCTTTTCTCTGAGCATGTGTTTATTAAACGGACTTTCGCTTAAAAATGCCATATCCTACAGGCAGGAGAAGGGGAGGACCTTTGTGATCCCGGCGCTTTCCGCTGCCATCATGGGAGTTGTTATTTTCATCATATGGAAGATCCTTTCTCTCTTTACGGGATATATGATCCAGACTCTTGTGCCGATCGTCGCAGGAGTTGTAGTCTATTTTGTCAGCATCTTAAAGTTCGGCGCGATCCGTGAGGATGAGCTGTATGATGTTCCCATGGGCGGCCGGATAGTAAGATTCGCGAAAAGCTTCGGGTTGATGTAAGGCTTTATGAATACCGGAATCATAGGGGCAGGGGCTTCGGGAATAATGGCAGCTATCAGTGCCGCAAGGTCAGGGGCGAAGGTTACGCTCTATGAGCATAGTGACAGCATAGGGAAGAAGCTTCTCATCACGGGAAATGGGAAGTGCAATTTTTCCAATATGTTAATGGACGCATCCAGGTTTCATTCCGGAACCGACAGTACAGGCAGGATAGGACGGATACTTAAGAGATTCGGGACAAAGGAATGTACAGACTTCTTTGAGAGCATAGGAGTGATGTACCGGGAGAGGAAGGGGGGCATTTACCCCTATACAGATACGGCAGAGAGCGTGAGGAGCGCCCTTAAGCTTGAAATTTACAGGCTTGGGGTGGAGACGATTTGTAACTGTGGCAGGATCTCGATTAAAACAGGCAGGGCTGAAGGCAGTGGAGAAAAGTCCGATTGCTCCGGCTGTCTGCATGAGATAAATGGCAGAAGATATGACAGGATAATAATTGCCTGCGGAAGTAAAGTCGCTCCAAGGACAGGCTCGGACGGTTCGGGGTATGAATTATTAAAGGGGCTGGGGGTAAAGCTTACAGAAATTCATCCTGCTTTGACACCGCTTACAGTTAAGGATGATCTGTCAGTTTTAAAAGGTGTAAGATGTGATGCTTATCTTACACTTATAGATGCGTCTGGGCATGCTGTGGAGAGCTCTGCGGGGGAGCTGCAGCCATACGAACACGGACTATCGGGAATATGCGCGATGGACATATCGGGAAATGCCTGCAGATTATTGGGTAAGGGTGAGAGATGCTATATAGAGACAGACTTTCTCCCGAGGTTTACGGATGATGAAGTGAAAAAGATCATAGAAGATAGGTTAAAGAGCTTTCCGGAGAGAAACCTTGCTGAACTGCTCACAGGGATATTCCCGAAGAAACTGATCGGATATTTAGTGCATCCGATAGATACCAGACGGGAGGGATTTCTTAATGAGCTGGTGAATGCCATAAAGCATCACAGATATGAACTTTCAAAGGAAATGGTTTCAGATTTTTCAAGGGCTCAGACCGTGGCCGGGGGTGTACCTGTTGATATCATAGATGATGACTGCATGCTTTTAGGCCGTGAGGGTATCTATGTGACAGGCGAGCTTCTGGATGCGGACGGCGTATGCGGCGGCTACAACCTGCACTTCGCATGGGCCACGGGTTTCATAGCGGGAAGGCAGGATTTATGATAAAGATCAGTAATCTAAGAGTTCCTGAGGGAGCGGATATCGGGCATTTGAGACATAAGGCGGCCCATCTTCTGCGCATCAGAGAGGATGAGATGCGCGGGTTTGAGGTGCTTAAAAAGTCGAAGGACGCAAGAAAGAAGAATAATATC
>JAFUWM010000216.1 GCA_017483425.1 Lachnospiraceae bacterium
GAGCGCAACCGAAAACGTATCAATTCTTTCCGATGCTATTCAGAATGTTGCAAACAACGCGGAGGGTCTTGCTTCCACGGCAACCTCAATGAGCGATTCAAGCAGCTCGTCCGCGCAGGCGCTTAGGGAACTTTCGACAAATATGGATTCGATGAATGTTGCAATGAATGAGATATCAGAAGGCATGAACGCAACCAATGCCGCAGTTCAGGGCGTGAATGAGAGAGTTGACGGCATAACGGCTATTGCCTCACAGACAAACCTGCTTGCGCTTAATGCCTCAATCGAAGCAGCCAGGGCAGGTGAGGCCGGCAAGGGCTTTGCGGTTGTCGCTGAGGAGATAGGAAAGCTTGCCACAGAATCAGCCCAGACAGCTGAAGAGATCCGGGCGGAAATGGCAAAGCTCCTTACCCAGTCAAAGAACGCGATCACAAAGACCACGGAGGTCACGAATATAAGCGGCAACGTAAATGCAGTGCTTAATGATACCGTAGGAAAGATCAATGAGCTGATAGACGGCGTAGGAACCACTGTTGACGGCGTAACGACTATATCCGGACTTTCCCAGGAAAGCGCTGCCAGCAAGACGATCATTGTTGACGCGATGGATTCCCTTTCCGCAATATCAGAGGAGAATGCGGCATCCACTCAGGAAACCTCGGCATCCATGCAGGAGCTTAATGCCACTGTCAATGTGCTGTCCCAGTCGGCAAGCGATCTGAATGATCTTGCAAAGAAGCTTGAAGAAGATCTGAATTTCTTTAAGATCTGATAGCAATAATCATGCCCGTCATTTGCAGGAAGACTTCCTCTCCTTAAATGACGGGCATTTTATAACTTCTTTTATTCTCGTACATTAATTTGTCGGCGCGCTCGAATACCATGTTTACGCTCCTGTCGCTTGGTTCATAGCGCGACATGCCTCCTGCAACCACTACATCCCCCGACTTCATGCTATCACGGTTCATCCCATGAAGTTTCTCCATAAGGGAGTCTATTTTTGCATAATCACCGCCCTCGGCAAATACCGCAAACTCGTCGCCGCCTATCCTGAATACTGGACTGTGCTTAAAGATCTCGCAGATCCTGCTGCATCCATCCTTTATAAACTTATCTCCTGCCTGATGTCCAAGCGTGTCGTTTACCTGTTTAAGCCCGTTCAGATCAAAGACAACAAGCGCGAATTCCAACGTTTTATTATCCTCGATCATATTATTCAGTCTTTCTTCCATATCAACGTACGCATGCTTGTTTTTAACTCCGGTAAGCTCGTCGATATTTGCCATGTTTCTCGCGACTGACAGATTATGTGAGTATTCAAGATCACGTTTTACCTGCGAATCAATATTGCTCACGCCGACTATTATCCGCATCTTCCCGTTTTCAAATACCTTTGCCGCTTTTAAGCTGACATAGGTTGGCTCCCCTTTAAGCATCAGCCTGTAATTTAAAATGAAAACTCCGTTTTTTTCAATGCTTTGCATTATATTTTCTTTTGAAAACATCTTGCCGAACATATCGAGGTCTTCATGCCAGATAACCCTCTCACTCTGAAGCTTCGCGACCTCAAAAAAGCTATTTCCCTCTTTGGCAAGCTTCAGGTCATCATAGTCCTTTGAAGCATTATACTCGCTGTATTGATCTGTCTCGGGATCTACGGTGTAGAAAGAGATATAATCTCCGGCAAGAGCCGTTATCCTTGAATAAGTGACTCTCTCCTCATTCATGCGCTCAAGCTCTTCTCTATGCCTCATCTGAACGTCGACATTATTCACCCCGATTATTATACGGTTGCCGACAGATCTGACCCTGACCGCTTTCATATTGACATAGGTCGGCTCGTCATTGATCAGGAGCCTGTAGGTAAGCGTAAAGGTATCATTTTCATCAATGCTCTTAAGTATATTTTCCCTTGTGAATGACTCCAGAAATGCTTCCCTGTCCGGTTCATACAGATAGATCATGGCATCCTTACGGCTTTCTTCAAAGAAATTTTTGCCGTGTCTTTCCACATTTAAGTCGCCCTCGGCATTGTTCGGACTGTATTCGATGAAATCATCCGTATTCAGATCGACGAGATAAAGATTGATGTAATCCGATGACAGCGCCCTTGCTATGTATGTATATGTTACAGCAGTGCTGACCGAGTCCCTCTTGACCACGCCAAGGATCACAACAGCAAAGGATATCTTATGCGTAACGGGGTTTTCGGCAACTCTCCTGATAAAGATATGAATAACCTCTCCTTTCCTGTTCATCTCGTCCATGGCAGTCGAACGCCCATCGGCAGCGCACTGCTTTATGGCTTTCATAAAGAGCGCTCCCGGACCTTTCACATATTCAGAAAAATTAACACGACCCTTTTCCTTAAAGAGTGGAAGATATCTGTCCATGAACTCGTGGTAGGATCTGTTGCACCTGACCATGCAGATGCTTTCATCATCAGCCTCCAAAACGACCATCGGCATCGTATTGAAATAGCTTGAAAGTGATGCGTCACCGCTTGTCGCGCTTGAAAGATCGTACAGGTTCACCTTGCCAATAGAGGAATAATAATCAGACTCCTCGGGATTTTCAAAGCCTATCTGTATACCTTTCCTGTTCCTTTCAAAAATCTCCTCCATCGGGATCGGCTTGCAGTAATAGTACCCCTGAAGCATGGTACAGCCGACCTCTTTCAGAAATTCAGCCTGCTCCTCCGTCTCGACTCCCTCAACGACAGTCTCCATGCCAAGTGACATCATCATCCTGATAAGCTCGGTAAGAACGATCCTCTTATCGTCTCCCTTTTCAAACTCCTTCATGAAGAACATATCAAGCTTGATAACATCAAAACGAATGGACTGCAGTATCTCGGGCGAAGAATAGCCGCTTCCGAAATCATCCATCCATACCTTAAAGCCGAGCTCCTGAAACCTCTCGATCTCCTGCTTCATGAAGTCAAAATCATCGGCCACCAGACTTTCGGTTATCTCGATAGTAAGCTTATCACGGCTTATCCCGGCATCATCCACGCGCTTTCTTATCTCTTCAACTATATCGCAGCTGTCAAAATCGGATCTTGAAAGATTGACGGATTCCGGAACGACATAGAGTCCCTTTTCGGCCTGAGCCTTCATCTTTTCGAGGATCTTTTCCGCCATGTAAAGATCAAGCTTATAGATAAGTCGCGCATCCTCCAGCGCCGGTATGAAATCCGACGGGATCAGAAATCCCTTTACAGGATCATCCCAGCGCGCAAGCGCCTCTTCGCTGCACACTCTTCCGTTCGCCGCGCGTACTATAGGCTGGTGGTAGACCTTTATATATCCCTCCCTGATCGCCTTGTCGATATTGTCGATCACATACTGGCGCTTCTCTTCCTTTTCGAGCATGGCATCATCAAAGAAACAGTAGTGGGAATCATAGGTATTACGGTTTCCGTCGCAGGCGATCTTTGCCCTGTCACATGCCGTTGCCGCGCTGACTGCCGTGGGCTCATCCATATAGATGCCGACCCTCAGAGGAAGGTTTATGCCGTCATTTACCTCCCTGCACTCCAAAAAGAGCTTATTTAACAGTTCTTTGATCCCCTCTGCCTTGGTATAGGCAACAAAGTGATCTCCCCCGAAACGGCTGCAGTTTTCATTAGTGAAATATTTTACCAGAAGCCTCGATACGGCATGTATGAGCTTATCTCCCTCGCCGAAGCCGTATTTGCGGTTGAAGTATTTCATACCGTTCAAGTCGATAAAAAGCATAGCTGCCTGCTCACCCTCTTCGACTATTTTTTTCCTCCCCTCTTCCGCGAGCTGGAAGAAATAGCTTATGCTCGGAAGCCCTGTCAGATAATCATAGGTTACGGAATTATAGATATTATTTTCATCACGGATCATATCGATAAGACGCACATTAAAGCCCGATCCGGCTTCATCAGAATCCGGCTCGCATTCGCCCTCATCAAAATACCAGATAATGGCAAGCCTAACTCCCTCTTCCGGATATGTGTGCTTTCCGTGTGCGTGGATCACATGATATTTATCTATTATCTTTGAGCGGTAAAGGACATCATACTCGCCGCCGCCCGTAGCGAATTTGACGGCAGCAGCCTCTATCCTTGCGGCATCATCGGGATGAGTGTCACGGTACATATCCTCATCCATAAGTCGGTAGGTCGATTCCCTGTCGGTAAAGCCAAACATCTGCATCAGACCTGCGGACAGAGCTATCGTTATGACTCTCTTGTTCAAGAATTGATATACTGCAAGCGGAACGGAGCTGTTTTCTATAAGGTTTAACTCCGCCTCATTGTATTTATATTTCCCCATAAAGATCCCCCAAGTAAAGCCTGCATTTATTATTTTATCATACCGGCTTAAATATAGCCATATAGGGGATTTTTATTGTCTTTTTCTCTCCTTATGTTCCCAGATACGCTGCCTTTACTTTCTCATCGGCAAGAAGCTCTCTGCCTGTTCCCTCGGCTGCTATCTTTCCGTTCTCCAAAACATATGCCCTGTCTGCAACGTGAAGCGCCATATTTGCGTTCTGCTCGATGAGAAGCACGGTCGTTCCCGCCTCATGTATCCTGTTTATTATCTCGAATATACCCTGCACCACTATCGGAGCAAGCCCAAGAGACGGCTCATCCATCATGAGGAGCTTAGGTCTGCCCATAAGAGCCCTTCCGACTGCAAGCATCTGCTGCTCTCCACCGGACAGCGTACCGCCCTCCTGCCAGGATCTCTCCTTAAGCCTTGGGAAATACCCGTATACCATCTCTATGTCCTGTTCGAGATCATCATCCCTTAGATATGCTCCTATCTTTAAGTTCTCGAGGACAGTAAGATTCGGGAATATCCTTCTGCCTTCCGGCACCATCATAAGCCCCTTTGAGACTATCGCATTCGGATCCTTACCGGTTATATCTTCTCCGCAAAAAGTGACCGTTCCGGCTTTGGGCTTGATAAGTCCTGATACAGCCCGGAGAGTCGAGCTTTTTCCCGCTCCGTTTGCCCCTATAAGAGTCACTATCTCGCCGGCGTTTACATTGAAGCTTATGCCCCTGACAGCGTCTATACCGCCATAGCTTATCTCAAGATCCCTTATCTGCAGTATTTCTTCACTCATTCCGTATCCCCCTGATCCGCAACTCCGAGATATGCCTCGATCACACGCTGATTCTGCTGCACATCTTTCGGCACTCCCTGTGCGATCTCGCTTCCGAAATCAATGACATAGATATAGTCGGAAATATTCATAACAAGATCCATATGATGCTCTATCAAAAATACCGTAAGATCATACTTATCACGGATCTCCTTTACAAACTCCGAAAGCTCCAGAGTCTCCTGGGGATTCATGCCGGCCGCAGGCTCATCAAGAAGCAGCAGCTTGGGATCGGTCGCAAGCGCCCTTGCGATCTCAAGCCTCCTCTGAAGTCCGTAAGGAAGGCTTGTAGCAAGCTCATCCTTATATTCATCCAGCCCCTGCTCTTTAAGCAGCTCCAGAGTTTCTTCCCTCATCCTCTTCTCCTCTGAGAGATTTCCCCTGAAAACCGCCGAAAACACATTCTGTTTAGCCCGCATATGCTTTGCTGTGAGCACGTTTTCAAATACCGTCATGCTCTTCCAGAGCCTTATATTCTGAAAAGTTCTAGCTATACCCAGCTTCGTGATCTGATCAGGCGTAGGCGCTATCACTTCTCCCGTATACTTGTCAGCATTCTCCCCTTTATAGCTCTTCGCGTCTTTGCCGGAAGGATGGTTTCTCACCATAGGGGTACCCATGAATTCTATAAGTCCGTTGGTAGGCTGATATACTCCTGTTATACAGTTGAATGCTGTGGTCTTTCCTGCTCCGTTTGGGCCAATAAGGGCGATTATCCTATGCTCCGGCACGTCAAGGGTCAGATTATTAACGGAGACTACTCCTCCGAACTGCATTGTAACATTTTCAAGATGCAGCGCGATCTTATTATCCATCTCTATTTATCACCCTCCTTTCCTGCCGGAACCTTTTCCTTTGCTTTCGCTCTTTTCTTACCGGTAAGGTATCCTGTGATCGCCTTAAGATCCAGTTCTCTGTCACCCATAATGCCCTGTGAAAAGAAAAGCACGATGACCATGATGACTACAGAAAAGACAACCATTCTGAAGCCGTTTCGAAGCAATGGAACCTTAAAGCCCCCTATATACATCTCACTGTCTAAGAACCTGAGCCACCATTCCGAACAGGCAACATAAAGAAAAGTAGCGATGATGGAACCTGAGACTGAGCCGATCCCTCCTATCACGACGATAAGCAATATCTCATATGTCATGGTCGAGGTAAATGCCTTTGCCTGCGCATTTGCCACATACATGGCAAACATACCTCCTCCGACTCCCGCGAAAAAGCTTGAAATCACAAAAGACATGGTCTTATGCTTGAAAAGTCCGATACCCATGGCCTCTGACGCGATCTCATCATCCCTTATTGATTTAAATGCGCGTCCGTAGGAAGAATTGATAAGACATACGATAAGCACAATACATATCGTTGTGAGCAAAAACGGTACAAAGGTGGAAAGCCTTAATATGACGTTTCCGGAACTATCGGTTATATTAAAGTCGGAAAATGTCGGAAAGCCCTTTATCATATTTGCGCCGTTTGTGATGGGGCCAAGCTTCTGCCACTGAAATATCGCTCTTAATATCTCTGCGAAGCCCAGTGTGGCGATCGCAAGATAATCACTTTTGAGCCGGAGTACAGGGAATCCTATAAGATAAGCAAAAAGCCCTGCCACGCAGCCTGCAAGTATCAAAGCAGTAAGACACGCAAGGACAAGCGCCACTGCTCCCCCGAATCCTCCCGCGCCAAATATCGACCTGAAAAAATCCACCAGTGAAAAGTCAAAGGCACAGCCTCCGAACAGATAATATACCTGATCCTTCATGTCCGACGGAACCGTAAGGATAGCGTATGTATAAGCTCCCAGCAGCATGAAGCCCGCCTGTCCAAGAGAGAAAAGGCCGGTAAAGCCGTTCAGCAGGTTCATTGACACCGCTACAAGTGAATATACCGCAGCCTTTTTAAGCACTGTAAACAATGGACTGGTCGGCTGAAAGACCTGCGGAAGATTCGGGATCAGACTGCTTATATTCTCAAGCAGGATCACAAAGACAAGCAGCAGGATTATACCTGTAAGCGCCGGGATCAGATTGTTTTTTTGTTTCATAGCACGCACCTAGACCTTATCTGTAGCTGCCTCGCCGAAAAGTCCCTGAGGCTTAAATGCAAGTATCACTATCAAAAGCGCAAACGTAAATGCATCCGAAAACACAGATACATCCCACGAGGAAGGCAGACCCTTTATGATCGTTTCACAGATCCCGATAAGGAACGCTCCCAGCACTGCGCCGGGGATAGAACCGATCCCGCCGAAAACCGCGGCAACGAAAGCCTTAAGTCCGGGCATAGAACCTACCGTGGGTGTGACCGCCGGATAGTTCGTAAAGAAAAGAACAGAGCCTACTGCCGCGAGAGCGCTCCCTATGATGAACGTCACGGATATGACACTGTGTATCTTTATTCCCATGAGCCTGCTAGTTTCAAAATCCTTTGAAACAGCTCTCATGGCCATTCCTACCTTTGTCTTATTTATAAGCTGGGTAAGCGCGATCACAAGTATCAGAACCAGCACCGGAGTGATAAGTACCACCCACTTTGTCTGTGTCCCTGCCACATTGACCGTATCAGAAAGAAAAGGGATCGTAGGATACGTCATAGGCTGTCCGCCTGTCACATATGTCGCAGTATTCTGCAGAAGATAGCTTACTCCTATGGCGGATATCATTACCGACATCCTCGGAGCTTCTCTCAGAGGTTTGTATGCCGCCCGCTCTATCGTAAACCCCAAAGCCACTGTCAAAACTATGACCAAAGGTAATGAGATCGATATAGGCAGGGTAGCCGTCAGATATATCCCCAAAAGTCCCGCCACCATGAACACGTCACCGTGTGCAAAATTGATCAACCGGAGTATTCCATATACAAGTGTGTAGCCTATCGCTATCAAGGCGTACTGCCCGCCGACAGAAATGCCGGAGAGCAGTACGGAAATTACATATTCCATAATTATGATTACCCGTTTATTTTTTAGTTGCCTGAGCCCGTCTGTACCTTCTCAAATGCCCACTCGCCCGTCGCAGTATCGGCAGTCTTTATATAAGCCGTATCACGGACTGCGTCACCAACTGAATCAAAGGCTATGGAGCCTGACACGCCGTCCCACTTCACTCCGGGGATCGCTGTCTTTATCGCGCCCTTGTCTCCCGAGCCTGCGGCCTTTATAGCCTCAAGAGCAACATAGTAAGCGTCATAGCCCATTGCCGTAACCGCCGATATCGTATCATTTCCGCCGTTTGCGGTAAGAGCGTCGGAGTTCCCGTTGATATATTCCTTTATGCCCTTATCAAAAGTATCGGAGCCGCCCTCCTGATAGAAGGTTGACACATAAAGCTGAAGGTTCGTGCCTTTTGTCGCCTCAAGCACCATATTGTCATCAAGCGTATCGGAACCAAGGAAAGGTATGCCTATATCAAGTGATGCCGCCTGCTCCATGATCTGCTTTGCGTACGCGATCGAAACAGGAGTGAATATAACCTCGGCGCCCTCACTCTTTGCCTTGTTTAAGTATGAAGTGAAGTCTGAGTTGTTGGTAGGGAATGAATCGGAAATAACCTCTCCGCCCGCTGCTTCAAACACCTGTGTAAAGAATGCCACAAGACCCTGATCGTATTCGTTGCCGTTCTCTCCGAGGCAGTATGCCTTCTTTGCCGAGAACTTCTCCATAGCGAAATTCGCAAGAACGTCCGCCTGGAAATTATCAAGGAAGCAGATCCTGAAGTAGTAGTCATTGCCTGCTGTTACGTTGGGGTTTGTGCAGGTCACGCCGATAGCCGCAAGTCCGGCCTCCTCAAACTTGGGGCCTCCCGCCATGGAAACGCCTGAACCGTATGAACCAAGAACAAGCGAAACATCCTTTCCGACAAGCTCGGATGCCGCTGAGGGAGCCTTATCCGCCGAAGACCCGTTATCTGCCATTACAAGCTCGATATTGTAGGTCTTGCCGTTTAAGTCCACGGTAGGAGTCTCGGAATTCGCGTACTGCATACCAAGTATCTCCTTTTTGCCGCCGGATGCGGAATCTCCTGTAGACGGCTCAAACACGCCTATACGGATCGTATCTCCTGACGACGCGCTGCTCTCCGCCGCTCCGCCTGAAGTATCGGCTGCTGACGAGCCGCAGGCCGCAAGACTCAGTGTCATAACGCCTGCCAGCATTACTGCAATGATCTTTTTCATTTTGTTCTCCTCCTGTCCTGTCTTTTAAGAGTAATAAAGACGTCACTGTGCCACGCAAGGACGTCTTCGTCATAAACCGCATTAAATTCTAACGGTTTTGCATGAAAATGTCAAAAAAACCTCTTACCCGGCATAGTATAACATTTCAAAAAGATCTCCTTCTTCAATAACACCGTTTACCAGTTGAAGAAGACCGTCACTCAATATCAGTCGTACTATGCGGCCATCGGAAAGCTTTGCGTCAACTATTTCTTTGCCGTCAGTACGATAAAGAGTATAATTTTCTCCTATGGGTATCAGTACGTCCTTATCCGTCACCGTGCCATCCTCGTCTACCACATCAGTCTGAAGCTCTGCTTTTGACGTAAGAGTATAGCCGTCAGGTATTCTCAGATAGTCTCCCTTAAGCTTCGGAAAACCGTCCGCACCTGCCTCATACTCTCCATATGCGGAATAAGTGGAAAGCAGATCGCATCTTTTTCCCAGCTCCATGTTTCCGGGATCCAGAGGAAGTATATCGCCGTACCGGCCGTTTCCTTCATCATAATAATAACGATATTGTAAATTATAAATGCCGCCGCCATCGCTTAACGTCAGTTTACCGTTTAATCCGGCCACTAAAAGCTGTGTTACGTCATCATCCATACTTGTATTTATATAAATATAATCTTTACCGTCATCGGTGTGCATAATAAATGATCTGAGTCCGTAGCAGTAGAGTTCGCCTTTACTGACTGTTTCTCCTCCCCTGCTCACACTGACCGTCTGGAAATAGCCGCTTTCATCAAGATCAGTTTTTTCAACCCTGACCTGCTCTGCCTTTCCGTCAACAGCGTATTTATTATCAAGATCAGTAATATATGAAATATACGCCCCGTCTGCGGCAAAATCCTCCTTGAAAAGAGAAGGCTCCTCATCATAAAGTATCTTAACCACCTGATCTCCATAGGCATACGCGCTGATCCCGTAAGGTGAAAAATAAAATGCTATGCCATCCGGGTCCAGTGTGAAATCATAAGCATATACATAGTTTCCATCCTGATCCCCACTGTCCAAAGCAGACATATCATATTCGGAAAGATTCTCATGCAGATCAAAATATTCCACATCCGGATAATCGGATGTCAGCTTCTCCTCCAATATCCCGTTCAGCTTACTCTGATCCGCTACCACATCCGAAAGCCTTATTCTCTCACCTGTTCTCGGATATATATTATACGTCTCATAATAATAATCCGGGTGGGCGCCTCCGAGAAAACCGTTTAGTACCCTTACGAAACTGACACATTTGTCATCCGCCCTTTTCAGTACGTCATCGGCATAGTGCGAATAATATGCCTGGGTTTCGCTATCTCCCATCTGCCTTGAAAAATCAAGCGCATCCCTGTCATATTCCCTGATCTCATCCCTGAAAGCCTTTTCCTCATCATCAGCAAGCTTCTGCAGTGTACCGGCAAGCCTCGGATATGCTTTCTCCGTATCAAATGTGCACAGTATGTGATTGCCGAAGCTTCTGAAATAGACGTTACCAGTGTCCTCTGAGTACCGGCTTTCATCAAAGTAAGTATTTATAAGCTCCATATTACCCGCGCCGGATGATGTCTCTGCCGTTTCATTATCCGGTATGGCGTCTTCTGATACCTTATCTTCAGATATTTCTTCACTTTGAGCCGTTTCGTCTCCCCCGGAAACAGCAGACATTATCTGATGGTCATCCTGCGTGACCGTCATGTTTTCACTGCTTCCGCATCCCGCAAAAACAGCCGCCCCGGCAGTAATTATAAATGCTAATACAATCTTAATCCTCATCTTCATGATCTTTTATTCACCCTGTGACTCATCTATATCAGCCTTCGCGCGTACGATCTTTTTTGTGGAATTCTTTATAAAAGGGTTCTTACGAACTATGAGTTCGGTTATAGCCCGGTATGTGGGCTGCGTCTTATTATATCCGTCTATAATCTCCTGAAGCTTTGTCCGGGCATCCTCTATAGTAAGCCCTTCCCTTTCCATAAGGTCAGGATCAGGATAGATACGGGCGCACAGGCCGTTATTCTCCCCCGTGATGACAGCTTCCCCTATAAGCTCATGCGTAAGCAGGGCGTTCTCAATCTCTTCGGGAGAGATATTTTCACCGTTACTGAGTATTATAAGATTCTTTAACCTACCCGTGATAAAGAGATAACCGTCCTCGTCAAGATATCCAAGATCTCCTGTCCTTAACCACCCGTCGGAAAATGCTTCCTCTGTCTCCTTCGGCATCTTATAATAGCCCTTCATGACATTGGTGCCTTTCACCTGTATCTCCCCGTCCACGAAGCGAACCTGCATGTTTGCAAGCGGCTTCCCTACAGATCCCGGCTTGTTCCCGATCTCTCCGTTGGTGCTTATGGTCGGCGAGCACTCAGACATACCGTATCCTTCGCAGACCTGTATCCCGTATTCTTCAAAGGCATGGATATAGGACGGATCCAGATGCGCTCCTCCCGAAAAAATATAGGTCAGATTCCCTCCCAGTATCTCCTTCGCGATCTCCCTCTTTGGCCTTGACTCGTCAGCCGCCTGAAGCCTCTTATATACGGTCTCTATCATAAGCGGAACCATCAGCAGTATCTGCGGCTGAACCTTTGCTATATTCCTCAGCATATGAAGAAGCGTGTCATTGATATAAATTGTAGCAGCCATGGAAAAGCCCTTCATCCAGTCCATCACAAGGCAGTACGCGTGATGCACGGGCAGCACCGAGAGCATGGTAGTCCCGGGCTTAAAGGATACTATGACGTTTGTCACATCATCATAGAAATTACGCTGTGTAAGCATGACGCCTTTGCTCTTGCCGGTTGTGCCGGAGGTGAAGATTATCGTGCATACATCATCCGGCTCCGGCCTCTTGTCAGACGGAAGGCTGCCGGAGTCCGCATCCTTTATCAGTTCATCAAAAGTCAGGGTATCCTCATCCGCCGTATCCTTTTCACCGGACAATATAACAAAAAGCCTGACCTGAGGACATTCCGGACGGATAGTCTCTATATACCCCGCAAGCTTTGGCGATATCATGACCGCCTCGGAATCAGAGCGCCTTATCAGGTCGCACAGCTCTGAAACCGGTAGCACGGGGTCAAGCGGCACGGCCGTTATCCTGGTTCCTACGATCCCGAAATAAGTCACTATCCACTCATAGCTTCCCGTGCCTATGAGCGCTATATGCTGTCCCTCAAAGCCTCTTTTTAACAGCGCGTCAGATACCTTCAGGCGATCCCTGTCAAACTCGCTGTAGCTTTTCGAGCAGATGTCTTTTTTATTAAGCCATCTGACCGCAGGTATATCGGGATGCTCCTTTACGGTACCCTCCAAAAGTTCCGCGATGATATGTCCGTCTGCCATGATATTGCTCCTTTATAATTGCGTTTTGACACATATCAAAGAAATACGGGTCAAAAACCTGTAACTGTGATGCTATGGTCAAAGAGTGTTCAGGTAGTCCAGAGCCTCCCCTATAGTGGTTATCTTCAGGGCTTCTTCCTCTTCAAGCTCTATATCGAAAGTATCCTCGATGTCTCCGAGAAAAGTCATGAAAGCAAGCGAGTTAAAGCCCAGATCTTCCCTGAATCGCATCTCATGGGTAAGCTCGTCCGCTGGTTTGTCACAATATTTTGCCACGATCTCCAAAAACTGTTTTTCCTTTTCCATTTGTTCCTCCTAAAAATAAATCTATAACGTGTTTATTAGCTCTCCAATCGTCAGATCCGGCTCTTCGATCCCTCTGAACATTATCTTCATCATATAATAATACAGGGTCTGCATATCCTCATATGAAAGAACCGCCTTTTGATAATGGTAATCAAAGATCATCCCGCCGTCATTGCTGCTGTGCGTTACCGTGAGATATATCCTCTTCGTCGCAGCCCCGTTCGGATACCAGACGGAGCGCACGTTTATCCCTTTCAGATGCTCATTCTGCATCCTTACCGGCATCGGCTGGTAGGTAAGTGACATTGATATATATTCCGTATTGTCCGGAGCGCCGTAAATCTCCTTAAGCATACGGTCTACCTCCACCGGGTCAAAGTTGCAGTGCATGTACACGCGGTTCTGTATATTCTGCACCTCGTACAAGGCGTCAAGGAATTCCGTATCCGGCGTGATTATCGTCCTGCATGGGAATGAAAGCACCCTGCTCCCTCCGCAGGTCCATTCAGCATGTGTCGAACGCCTTGATACGAAATTGCGCAGGGTGATGTCCTCCTGTCCGCCATTGCACTTTGAGAGATATGTGCGCATGGCAAGCAGTATGAGGTTCGTCATTGATACTCCCTGCGTCGCGCAGAAATCAAGCAGTCCCTGTGTAGGCCCAGGCTCAAGATGAAAATCCGCGACCCCCACCGAACGATCCTTAAGCTCCACGTCGGCAGCCCTAAGACTCTTGTCCTTATGGCGTTTACGGCTCTCCTGCAGTATCTTCGGACCCTTGATGTCAGAGTAGATCGGCTCTCCGTTTTCTGTCAGGTAGTCCCTCCAGAATTTCTCATCCTTTGCTCTCCTCTTCTCATTGCCTGCTTTTTCAAGGTCTGTCTGCAGCACCTCCTCAAAGGATGTGAGAGGATCGGGATACCTGGAGCCGAACCTGTAGTGGCAGTAGAGCTCCATTATGTCATTTATCATGACGATAAGCCCTGACGAATCAGTGAGCCTGTGATCGATATGGACATACATGCCGTTATATCCCTCCGGCATCTTTACCATCGTAAATTCCACCATGGGGATATCGGGATCATTGAACTCCTCAAAGGTCTTTTGCTGAAGAAAAGCATCCGCCTCCTCCATGGACTTTCCCGAAAGATCTATAAAAGGAATATCTCTCGGATCATTCGGGGCTATATACTGCATCACGTTTCCGTCCTTGTCCGGCGCGGTAAACCTGAGCCTTAAGCAGTCCGCCCTCTTTATCTCCTCCTCTATGCACTGCTTCAAAAGGCCGAACTTTATCTCTGTCTGCAGCCCTGAAAAGATACTGATATTACAGCATCTCTGCGTGCCGGTCTCCTTTATGGGAAGATACTGAAGCATCTGTCCGACATTCAGAGGATATAATTTCTTTGTCATCACGCTCTCCTGTTCTTTCTGATATTACTTATAGTGCCTTTCGATATCCTTTATCTTTCCCGCGGAGGCTATCGCCTTTGCCGCCATCTCGGAGGTTTCTTTGCTTATCTTATGGCTTCCTTTTTTCGCCGGGGTCTTTTTTACTTTCTTTACCACGCTGTCCCAGCCGCCTATTCTCTGCGAGAAGAGCCAGTCGCGCATCTTTTCATCCTTAAAAACCGCCTCCCAGCAAAAATGCGCCGACTGCCAGAATATCTGTCCTTTTGGGTATCTCGTAAGCTTATATTTGACTCCCGCCTCATCAAGCGCCTTTATCGTGGGATCCAGAGTATATGCAGGAACTATCAGCGGATCGTCGTCCGAGTGGAATATCCACATCGGAGTCCCCTTAAGCTCTGATGCCCTTGCAGGATTGGCTGCCCCGCATGCCGTTACAAGTCCCGCGAAAGCCTTTGGATGCTCTATTGCCATCACATACGCGCCGAATGCCCCTGATGACACGCCTATGAGGTATATCCTCTTGTCATCTATACTGTAATCTTTTTTAAGTTTTCCTATAAGCCTCCATAGTACAGTAAGCTGCGGCATAGGCCAGAAAGGTGAATCAGAATGTCCCGCTATGAACTGGTTCAGCGTCGTCCAGTTGTCCTCTCCGTCATACCTTATGGTACACTGCGGAGCGAGGACGAGGCACTCATTCTTTCCTTTTTCGGAATCCTCAGCCCATACGGTGGCCATCTGCATCTTTTTAAGGATCGCGGATACGTGCTCTTCACGCTCACCCGTTCCATGCAGGCCAATCACCAGAGGGTATTTCTTCTTTTTACTGTATCCTGACGGAACATACAGCTCATACGGCATATTTATCTCATATTCGCCGTCATAGAAATTGTCTTCCTTGAATAAATCCCGGATCTCACGGTCAGATCTTCTTTTCAGATGTATCTCATATGCTCTGCCGCTGTCATACATATTTGAGGCTTCGATCCTGACTGTCACATTCAGATCCTCATCAAAGCAGGCCTCGCGCTTATCAAGCCTCACAATGTACCCGTCGTAATATTCATAATAGGGAACCTCGCTTCCAGCAAGGTAATCCCCCATCTCAGTATCAAGCTCCGCATAACCGAAGCGACCCGCATCCCTGTCCGCCGTCACCCGGATATAATACTCCGGATCATACTCTATCCTGAGAAGAACCCCGAAGCAGTCCGACGGAACCTCTACGTCATAACTCTCCTTTTTCGGATCAAACTTTATAATGCTGTCAAAGGATGTGTTTATAGTTGCCTTTATGCTTTTTATCGGTTCCATAAAAAATACTCCCCAAATAATCTATGATATCACAATTTCCTTTGAAAGTTTATCATACAGTGCGAGAATCGGCAATGTGAATCGAAACTCATAAAACAGAACTATGGCACCATACATAGTATGAATGCCACAGTTCCGTGTGTTTTTATCAATCAATTAGAGGAAGTCCGGGTTATACTTTGAAAAACTGCAGGTCTTCGTCCAGCTTCTTTGCTATATCACTCATGTTATCAGCCGAGGAAGCGAGCACGTTTACCGTTGCGTTCAGCTCCTCCATTGAAGCTGATGTCTCTTCAGTGGCAGCCGCATTCTCTTCGGAGATCGCTGACAGGGAATCCATGGAATCCACTATCAATGTCTTATTTGCCGCGCACTCCTCTGCAAGACCGGATATCGTAGTGACGCCGTCCACGGTAACGTCAACGCCTTCTATCAGATTGTTTATTGTCTCAACCGTATCACTTAATACGGAAGATACCTCTTTGTTTATACCCTGCACTTCGCCGGATTTCTGCATCGCGCTCTGTGAAGTGCTTGTAAGTCTTTCCATCTCGGCACGTATCTCTTCCGCAATGGATGCCGACTGGGTCGCAAGCGTTCCGATCTCTTCCGCCACAACCGCAAAGCCTCTTCCTGCTTCTCCTGCGCGCGCCGCTTCGATAGACGCATTAAGTGCCAGCAGATTCGTCTGTGAAGCTATTGAGGTTATGCCGTCAACCTTACTTCCGATGCTCTCTACTGCAAGATTCGTATCACTGATGCCGGAGTTTATATCCTCCATTGCCTGCCGCATATTATCCATATTTGCCGAGAGCTTTTTAAGCTGCTGCGCTGAGGACTGGCTCGCGTCATTCATCTTTGCTGCCGTTGCTGCAAGCTGCTCTGAATTATCCGCAACGCTCTGTATAGCGTCAGACAGCTCTCCTACGCTCTCCGAAGCCCTCTGTATGGTATCCGCCTGCTCGGTAGCGCCCTTTGCAACTTCCTGAACCGCTTCGGATACCCCGTCGGTCGTCTGGCTTATCTGTCCGGCTGTCTGGGCAAGATCAGAAGCTGACTCACCGACCTGTGAGGATGCCTTTTTAATATCGGATACGATCTCGTCCAGTCTGTTTATAACGCTGTTCGTGCTGCGTACCATCTCCCCGAATTCATCTTTTCTGTCAGCATACTTGTCTATGCGCTCAAAAGAACCATCCGCAAGGGCTCCGAGAGTTTCATTGATCCGAAGCACCGGTGCCGTAAACGAATTTGCCATATAAAAAGCGATGGCTGCCGCTATGACGAGCATTATTATGCCGACTATCACTATGATTATCGCTATACGCTTTGCAGAGGCTATCATTGCCTCCTTATCTCTTTCAATGACGATAGTCCACTGGCTCTTGGGCTCGACCCAGTATGAAAATATCTTCGTACCATCGTCTGTCTTTTCCTCGTATGTTCCTTTTTCACTGGTATCTTTCTCAGTGAAGAATCTTTCCGAGCTTACATCCTTTAATTCGGTAGCTGATGTGATCTCCTCCCTTGAATCAGCCGCTACTGCCCCCGTCCTGTCCACAAGCATGATCTCCGTGTTTTTGTCAGAAGCATTTACCAGAATGTCATGCATATCCGTAAGATCATAGTTTCTCTGAAGTATTCCCGTTATCTCGGTCCCATCCTCGTTCATCACAGGGACTGCCATCGTGAATATATACGAATTGGTAGATTTGCTTACCATCGCATCGGACATGTAAATTGTGCCAGAAACGGCTTTCTTGAAATATTCCCTGTCGGCCACATTAACAGGCTCTCCAATCGTGCGGATAAGCTGCTGCCCCGTGGTATCGGATAAAGCAAGGCTGTTTCCATCACCGAAAGAATCATCTATATCCTTTAAGTATATTGCGGTTATCGGCTCCAAAGCGTCTCTGTCCGCCTCCTGCGC
>JAFUWM010000217.1 GCA_017483425.1 Lachnospiraceae bacterium
GCGTAATCCAAAGTATCATGCCCCCTCGACAAAACATAAGGGATGACTCTGTATTTCGCAGCATTGTCCACATCCCTGCTTCCGCAGTCTATCATGACGGTTTTCCCGCCTCCGGTTTCTATAAGATGGCAGTCTCCCTGCCCCACATCTACCATCGTAAGCGAAATATCCGGCCTCATCCTTATGAGCAGCATGGAGACACCCAGAACAATAAATGCTGTACACAGCACCCGTATTAAAGTATCAGGCTTGTATTTTCTTTCCGTATAAACTATCAGTCCCGCCAATATCGCATAATACAAGACAATCTGCCAGATCTCAGGTCTTCCGGGGGTTATAACAGACAACGGTATTCCGTCGTTAAGCCGGGTGATCTGCCTGTATAAAGCAAGGATCAGCTTCACCGGTATCCCAAACAATGCTCCAAGCGGTACGAAGAGCTCTCCGGCTATCACGGAAATAACTGAAAAAGTAAGTAATATGCTAAGCAGCGGTATGACAGCTAAATTGATCAGAACAGAAAACACGGAAATCTGATAAAAGAAATACAAAGTCTCAGGCAGCATGAAAAGCGTTACGGAAAGAGATGTCCTGAAAGAACCGATAACGCCTGAATCAGACGGTATCAGCCGTTTAAGTGGCGACCCGAGCATCCCTATGCCGCAAACAGCCGAAAAGGAAAGTATAAAGCCCGCGTCAAGCACATATAAGGGTTTTGCCAGCATAATCACGACCGCTGCTTCCGCCATCGATGACAAAAGATCCGGTGTCCTTCCTGCAAACTCCGCTGCGATCATAAGTCCGAAGGTGATAAGCGCCCGTACAGTAGATATTCCCGATCCCGTAAGTCTCCCGTACATTGATATCAGAGAAAAAGCTATTATACTCGATGCCGTTTTATTTAATCCCGTCTTTCTTATAAGCCCCAGCAATCCCATGCCGATAAGTGTTACATGAAGTGAAGAAATACAAAGAATATGACTCATTCCCGCCCGACGGTATCCGGACTTAAGCTCATCTGTAAGTTCCGTTCTGTCCCCGAGCAGTATCGCCTTTATCTCTCCGGCATCCTCATCCTTATAAATACTGTCTATCGTTTCGGACAGCCTCTCACGCAAAAGGCAGAGTGCTTCGTCCATATACCTTATCCTTCCTTTTTCCGGTATTTCGGCAGCATCAGCGCCGTATATCTCAAAGTCGATCCCCCTTATTATCTGATATTTCGCATAATCAAAGTTTCCGGGATTCCTTGCCCGGGAAAACTCCGTTACTTTTCCCGATACCGTTACCAAAGCCCCGATCTTCGGCGCTTCAGAGAGATTTTTTAATGATTCCTTTAACTTAACTGTAACCTTGTATTTCTTATTTGATTCTTTGCCGGAGACTATGCCGGCTTCCCTGACTAAAAGATATGTATTTTTGTTTTTTTGATATTTGTCATCGGCTATGCCGTATATTTTGATGCTTTTTCCCGATATGGATGCCATGGATTCAGGCTCGGGAGGCTTCAGATAAAAGAAAAGCGCCAGAAACACGAGCAGACAACAGCCGACGACACACGCCGGTCTTTTCATTTTATCAATTCATCATTCCTTTCGTACAGCTCATCCAGCTTCATGTGATCCATAAAAACCCCTTCAGTGGATCCTTCTATCGATATCTGTACCTGGTCTATGCCGGGAAGCGCCGTCAGCGTATCAACTATCGAATAAAGAGCCACCTCCTCCTGAACATTGTACGGCTCCTCCTTTACGGAGGAATCAAAATTTGCGTAAGCTATCCTGTCCTTTATCGTGACAGACAGAAGCTTGGCATCGGGTGACAGGGTAGGAAAGGCATTCTGCTCGTTAACGCCCAGAGGACCTCCTATAAGCGTCTCCACCGCCAGCTTTTCCATTGACATGTTTGTATTATACACGACCTCTTCGTCATATCGTTTCAGTCCTGTCCCGTCAATATCGGTAAAATACAGCGTAACATTTGTCCTCGCGTACGAATTAAGCTCGACTCCGGTATTATTTATGAATGAATCCGCCGTCATATCTCCTACCGGATCCCCGCCGCCGTCAAGCAGCTCCTCACCGTCCACAAGGAAATCGACAGTGCGTACATCCTCAAGCTGAGTAAGGGTTTCTACAATGGATGCCCTCACAAGTATTTCCTCTGTACGATCCATTTCATCATAGGCAGCCGGGAAATTGATCTCTATCCTCCCGTCCTCAAATGTATAACCCTCCGGTATGATATCTTCGGTTATCGGAGCAGTTCCCTTTCCGTCCGTAGAGTTTTCCTGCAGCGCATCCATAAGTGTATCCACCATAGCAGCCGAATTACCTGAAACTATTCTGCGTTCTTCACTTATTATTGAGGTATACCCCGTGTCCGGATAAAAAACCTTATAAATGTTACCGTCTTCTGCATCCTTATGCCCGCAGGACACAAGGAGCATAGTCAAAACGCATGTGAGACTGATAATTGTTGTCCTTTTTGATCTACTGTATTTCATCATATATCCTGCCTGAGCGGTATCCTTACCGTAAAGGTCGTTCCTTCTCCTACAATGCTCGAAGCCTTGATCGCTCCCCTGTGAAGCAGTATCGCATTTCTGGTTATGGCAAGACCGAGCCCCGTGCCGCCGATCTCTCTGGAATGTGACTTATCCACCCTGTAAAACCTGTCATATATCCTGTTGATGGAATCCTCCGGAATCCCCATGCCCGAATCCGAAACCGTGATCACCGCAAACTGAAGATCCGCGTCAAGTCCTACCTTGACCCATCCATTCTCCTTATTATACTTTATCGCGTTTTCCATGAGGTTCATTATCGCAAGAGAAAGCTTTGTCTCATCTATTTCAGCTTCCACGGGAGCCTTTTCCTCGTATATAAGCTCTACGCCGGACTCCTGAGCAAGCGGTGTAAGTGTCTTTACAAGCTGCTGAAGCATCACGGAAAGGTCATGCAATTCAAGCTCCACCTGAGATGTATCGGTTCCGTCAAGCTTCACAAGCGACAGGAGGTTATTTATTATTTTGTTTTCCCTGTCAACTTCTTCGGCTATATCAAGCATGAACTCCCTGTAGGTTTCGGCATCAACCGAATCTCCCCCCTGGATCAGCGAATCTGACAGTACTTTCATGGAAGCCAGCGGTGTCTTCAGCTCATGCGACACATTTGCCACAAACTCTTCCCTCGAATCGTCGACCTCTTTCATCCTTAACATTAGATGGTGAAAGGCATCCATGATATCCTTTGTCTCGGTATAATCCGGAACCTCTATGCTCTCAATCCCCGGCTCAAAACCTTCTTTTACGGAATCCACTGCCTTTATTACCTTATCAAAAGGCTTCAGGAGCGTCGAAGACAAAGCATATGCTATGATAAGAACGACGACGACTATTACTACTTCAATAACCCTTGCTCTTCTGGCAAGCACTTCCACATTATCATGTATCCCGTCAGTCGATGCGCTTGCAACCAAAGCTCCATATAAAACGCCTGAATCTTCACTAAGAATCGGAACCGTGATTTCAAGATACCTGTTCTCCTCATCAAAGCCTGACATATTGCGGCTTCCGTTCATACATGATATCACTTCGCCCGAGACCAGATATTTTCCCTGGGATTTTCCATAAGTATCCTTTATTATCATGTAATCATCATCTATGATGAGTATCCGCCCGTCATATAGATTTGCCATCTGTGTAAGCTCATCATTTATGACCGGATCCCCCGTATCCGAAAAATAATCAGTACGGGCAAGGTGCGCCGCTATGATAGCGGATTGATTGGTAACCTCGGATATTTTCTGATTCATTGCACGGTTTTCGTAGCTTTTGACCATCATGAAACGCATGACGACCGCAGGCAGAATGCCTATCAGCAAGACTATAAGAAATATCCTGAACCTGAGACTTCTGTAAAACCGTATATTTTGAAAAAGACTGGCAAAAAGCGCTTTCATCCCTCAAAATAATAGCCCGTACCCCATTTCGTGCGGACATAGCGGGGATCCCCCGGCTCTTTTTCTATCTTTTCACGCAGACGCCTCACATGCACATCCACTGTCCTGCCATCGCCCGGATAATCCTTTCCCCAGATAAGATCAAGCAGATCGACTCTGCTGTATACCTTCTGTTTGTTCGTGGCAAGCAGCTCCAGCACGTCAAACTCCTTTGCCGTGAGGCCTACTTCCTTATCCTCTATATAGACTCTGCGGTTTACGGTATCTATCTTAAGATCTCCCGTTTCGATGATATCTACATCGGCGGGTTCGGCCTTTTCATTTCTTGACCGGCGCAATATCGCTTTCATTCTGGCTTTCACTTCCAGTATATTAAAAGGCTTTGTGATATAGTCATCGGCACCATAATCAAGGCCTAATATCTTGTCCATGTCATCGCCCTTTGCAGTAAGCATGATTATAGGTACATCCATAGTCTCTCTTATCTGCTGACAGACCTCAAACCCCGTAAGCTTCGGCAGCATTATATCAAGAAGTATGATGTCATATTTGCCGGATCTTGCGTACTCCAGCGCTTCCTCGCCGTCATACGCGCAGTCCACATCATAACCATCCTGCTCAAGAGAAAACTTAAGCCCCTTGACTATCAGCTTTTCATCATCAACCACAAGTACTTTCACTTTTTTTTACCTAAACCTTTATCTGATCCTTTATCTTATCAAAAGTTCCCTGCTTTATCCCTGGCACTTGCATTATGGCCTCAATATCCGGAAATTTACCGTTCTTTTCCCGATAGGAAATGATGTCTTCCGCCCTTGATGCGCCGATCCCTTTTAACTGCTGTAATTCCTCACTGTCAGCGGTATTGATGTTTATCTTCCCATCCGAAAAGCCGCTGCCTGCTTCACCATCCTGAAAAGTATCGTATTCTCCCGAAGCAGGTATATATATCTTCTCTCCGTCATAGCAAAGCTCCGCCTGATTGATACGGGAAAGATCAGCCTCTGCCGTTACTCCTCCTGCAAGAGAAAGAACCTCGAACATCCTGCAGTCTGATTTTACCTCATATACCCCCGGATAAACCACCTCACCGCAAGCATACACATAAATTGTATCATCGGCATCATCTGAATGACCGGTGTCCGTATCATCCTCCGAAACGCTCCCCATGTCAAGTTCATCCAATGCTGCCCCGTCATCATAGGACATACCGCACCCGCAAAACACCACACACAGGAAACCCATAAGAAAAACTCTGAACTTCATAGAATAACCTCACCGTCTATCTGAGATAGAGGTGCCCCGAAAACTTAGAAAAGATTTTAAGATTACCCCAGAGCTTTGTCAAGTCTTTCTTTCATATTTTTTATATCGGTCTCTTCTATTATGAGAGGAGGCACAAGCCTTAATATATTCGCACCCGCGCTGATCACAAGAAGTCCGTTCTCCCTTGCTCTATCTATCACGGATGCACAGGGCTCCTTTAATTCAAGAGCCTGTATAAAGCCTGCTCCCCTTCTGTCGACAACTTTTTCATGCCTGCATTTAAGCTCGTCAAGCGCCTCTTCAAATGCAGGAGTAAGCTCCCTTACATGACCGGTTATATCTTTTTCCTTAAACTGCCTTAAAACCTCTGAAACCGCCGCGCACGCAAACGGGTTCCCTCCGTAGGTAGTTCCGTGATCTCCCGGCACAAGTGAATTATCCGCGACCCTTTTTGTCACCGCAAACGCTCCGACAGGCACTCCGTTTCCTATGGCCTTTGCAAGCGTTACGATATCGGGCTTCACACCGTATTTTTCACAGGCAAGCATATATCCCGTGCGCCCCATGCCGCAGTGTATCTCATCAAGTATGAGCAGTATATCCTTATCGTCAC
>JAFUWM010000218.1 GCA_017483425.1 Lachnospiraceae bacterium
GAGTTTCCTGCCCTAAGTGCGGTAAGGATATCGTAATGAGGATGTCAAAGAAAGGCAGAAGATATTATGGCTGCCTGGGATTCCCTGACTGTGACTTCATGAGCTGGTCAAAGCCTTCAAAGACCGCCTGTCCGGAGTGCGGCGGGCTGATGGTTGAAAAGGGAAAAAATCTTGCCTGCATAAATGATGAGTGCAAGAAAATAATACCAAGACCGGATGACGAAGAATAGAATTGTATTTAAATTTATACAATCCTATTGCATATAGTTTTAAATTGTGCTAAAATTAATACAATTTCAGAAATGAGTAACATTGAGCTCCTTGACAGGACACGCAGGATAAGGTCACTCCTGCATGATAATGAAGAGAATAAATTATCATTCGATGATATGTGCGCCCTTATGGGAACGATAGTTCCCTCCTCCGTGTGCATGATAAGCGCGAAGGGCAAGATGCTCGGAAAGGATGACCGGGCAATCTATCCGGATGCTTTTTCAAAGAAAAAGGGCGAATTCATTGATGATACGATAAACGAAAGGCTTTTAAGGGTTTTATCGACCAGGGAAAATGTCAGACCGGATACGCTTGGCATAGAGGACAAAAGCGTGTTAGGCACAGAGATACTCATAACCCCCGTTGAGACCGGAGGGGAGAGGCTTGGAACGCTTTTATTCTTCAGAAAAAACCGAAGCTTCAGTCTGGATGACATCATACTCTGTGAATATGCTTCGACTGTGGTGAGTCTTGAGATAAACAGAGCCTTAGAGAGAGAGGAAGAGTCCGAGGAGAGATTAAAGGCGGATATCGATGACGCGGTAGCAGCACTGTCCGCTACTGAAAGAAAGGCTGTCATAAAGGTATTTGACGAGCTGTATTCTTCGGAGGGCCTGATCGTAGCCTCGAAGATATCAAAAGAAACCGGGATAACGCGGTCGGTCATAGTAAACGCATTAAAAAAACTTGAAGGAGCTGGCATCATAGCTATAAGGTCACAAGGGGTAAAAGGAACTCATTTGGAGATACTTAACCCTGAGATATATGATAAAATAGAAGAAATCAGATAATATATATCCGAAATGGAATTCGGATCACCGGTAAAAAGGATTTATGCCCGCATAAATCCTTTTATTATAGTGAACGACAAAATTCTTTTGTCGTTCACTATAACCCTCCGGCGGATGCGTCCGGATTTTGTAAGGAAAAAAGCCGCTTAAGCGGCCAAAATCCGGCGCCGTAAACGCCAAAGTAAAAAAGAACTTTGTCGTTTACGATATATTTAGACAAAAAAACCGGCAGGCATACAATATATAGTATGGACATAAAAGAAATACGCCTATATATTGACTTTTTTAATTCTGATATTATAATGTAGTAATGTGCGTACTTATGGCACGAGGGAGGGTATCATATGGTTAATTCTGATGTTTTTAATTATATCGACGTGATCACGTCGGCTGCGGATGCGTCATCCTTAAGGAATAAAACCATTGCAAATAATATCGCAAATATCGACACGCCCCATTACAAGAGACAGGATGTGTCATTTGCGGCCAATCTCCAGCAGGCGCTTAAGAATTCAAAGTTTGAGACACTTGACCAGAAGGTTGATTCTTTGAATATCAAAAAGCTCAGGGGAGTGGTTTACACAGATAATGAAGCTTTTTCATACAGGCTTGACGGCAATAATGTAGACGTCGATACCGAGAACGTGTATATGGCACAGAACCAGCTCATGTATCAGGGACTTACGAAATCGCTTACGGCGGAATTCAATCATTTCCAGGCTGTAACGAAGTAAGACAGAAAGGAGTTAAAGTATGGGAGTATTTGACAGCTTCAGTATAAATTCATCCGGACTCACTGCCGAGAGATACAGGATGGATGTCATAGCGGAGAACGTCGCTAACGCTAATACCACAAGGACAAAGGACGGAACTCCGTACAGGAGAAAGGTCGTGACTTTCCAGGAGAGGTCTAATCCGGTGGCATCCTTTAACTCGGTATTGCTCAATACGCAGAGTAAATATAACCGTTTTGTCGGGAACGGAGTTAAGGTCGGAGGACTGTACACAGATAATGTGACCGAGATGAACATGGTTTATGATCCCTCCCATCCTGACGCTGACGAGAACGGCTATGTGCTTTACCCTAATGTAAACATAGTTACCGAGATGACGAATATGATAGATGCCAGCAGGGCATACGAGGCTAACGCAACGGCATTTAACGCAACAAAGGAAATGGCAATGAACGGTCTTAACGTGGGACAGGGTTCATGATAAAGTGAGGTAGTCAAAATGGATGTATCAACGATTAGTTCTTTTTTCAATCTGTCATCACCTGCTGTAGAGGGAGCCGCGGTACGTTCGTCTACCGTCAAGTTTCCGGAGGATGAGAGCTTCGGATCCTTTTTGGACGCGGCTGTAAAGCAGGTGAATGAAACAAATACCTATCTGAAGCAGGAGGAGGAAGAAGAGATCAAATGGGC
>JAFUWM010000219.1 GCA_017483425.1 Lachnospiraceae bacterium
TACCAGCCGTGTATATTTCCATAAAGCCCTTGTTCCCGCCCTCTTCAAAGGCAAGAGCCTCAAGAGAACCCGGCGCGCAGAAATATCCCCCGCCCTTAAGCTCTCCGTGCCTGTAGGTTCTTTCCAACCCAAGCCCCAGATACGATATACCTCTCTCCTCGAAGCCCCTTAGGTTCAAAAGACCTGACGCAATGACTATATTTAACTGCTTATCATCAAACAAAGGCAGCTTGGTCGCCTCATATACCCCGTATATATCAACATCATCTATGGTTATCTTTTTATCAAGCTCACTCAAAACCCGGAAATTATCCGGCAGGTATTTCTCTACCGAGAAAAAAGCCGACTCATATGAGTTTCCTGGAAGCAGGATAAAGGTTATCCCGTGAGCGTTCTTTATCGCGTTGTAGACCCTGTCTATCGTGGTTCTTGATATGTGCTCGGCATCTATGAGACCGCCGGTTATCATAACCGCCTTTACATCCTCATTTATGGCAAACTCCACCATCTGCTCAAAGGAGGATATTATCTCCTGCTTCCTCGTGGCAGACTTCTCCTGCGGCAAAATGCCTCCGAACGGTATATCAAGATGTATGTCCGAACAGTGTATCAGTTTCACCTTTTATTCTGCTCCTGCGGCTGCATCCTGAATTGCCTGCATTGCCAATGCCTGAGCTATGGCATCATCGTCTCCGCCGCCGGTTTCATCAGCCGCTCCTTCATTGTTTCCGTTATCCTGAGCCGTATTATCATCATTATCCGTGGCCGCTCCACGGGTCAGGTTATCCCTTGCGCTCTCGGCATACTCGGAATCCGGCATCTCGTTTACAATCCGGCTGTATGCCTGTGTCGCATGTATGCTGTCTCCGGACTCCTTATAGCTCTCCGCGAGATAATACCATGCTTCATCACTCATGGGCGCTATCTCCGTCGCCTTTAAGAGATCCGCTATCGCTGACTGATACTCTTTATTCTCAAGCTTCTCCCGGCCGCTTTCGATATAAGTCCTCGCAGCTCTCGCGGAAACATCATTGTCAATATAAGAATAAAGATTCCTGAACGCCTCCGAATATATTGAGGGATCAAGGGATGTCACGCTGTTAAGACTTATGCTTATGCTGTTTGCTGAAACCTCTTCCACGGGTATCTTCTCAAGCATTGCCTCAGTCCCTGTCACATCCTCCGGATCCTTGATATAATTCAGCGCTGCCTCGGCAAGATAATCGTATCTTTCCGCCATCCCCGAATTCCCGGCAAGATCCCCAAGGCTTCCCTTCAGCTCATCATTTTCATTCTGGAGCGCCTCTATCCTTTTGTCCTGCTCCTCGATATCCGCGTTTTTGGATGTAAGCTCGTCGCTCACCTCCTTAAGCTGGTCATTCATATCAGCCGATGCGCTTCTTATCCTTGCGGGAAGGACTAAAAAGAACATGAGCGCACAGCCTATGACCGCTCCGATAAGTATATTGAGCAGGGCGGACGAACCTCTTCTCTCGCCTGTATTTACAGGCTGTATGATAGTCTCATTTCCGCTCGTATATGTAATGGAATCAGAACTTGCACGGCTCCCGCCTTTTTTGCGCTTAGCCGCGGGTTCATCAGCATAGCGCGCGGCTATGCCGTCCTCCGCCTCTTTCAGATAATAAAGTATCCTTGTATTGTTTCTGTCTATCCTTACAGCCTGAGTCAGTATCCTCTTTGCCCTGCTGTATTCCTCCGACTGCAGATATAAAAGCCCCA
>JAFUWM010000220.1 GCA_017483425.1 Lachnospiraceae bacterium
ATATCAATTTCTCTCGGTCGACCTCCGAGCTCGAGCTAATAGCAAGGCGGGTAGTTAATAAAGAGGAAGGACAGGATGTAGAGCGTGCGATACTGGACGATTACGCAAATCCCGACTCCGACAGATATAAGAGAATGATAGAAGAGATAAGAAAACAGCTTGGATTTACGACGCTGAGCTTCAACAGGCTTGATGATATGCTGGATGCCTGTGGGATTGATAAGGACAAGCTTTGCACGTACTGTTGGAACGGGGCGGAGTGATACAGGATCATAATTCGAACATATGTTCTTAATTTAGTACATGGATATCGGTTGACTAAAAATCATTGAGGCATTATATTATAAGAGACAACAGCAATCGTATGGGCAAACCTGCCGTGAGACAGGGACGCAAAACTAAAGGGTCTGGAAAGTCAGACAGCCAGCTGCCATGAGTATAGTTCTTCATAATGATAAGGACGAGAGGAGAACATCATGAAAAAAATTTATGGATCATTTATAGTATTTACATTAGCTGTTATTCTCATCACTTTTCCCGTGGCTAAGGCGGCAGCCGCCAGGGAGGGGCAGGCAAAGAGTACGGAGGCCATAGGTGAGTCGCAGCTTAATTCATCAAACGTGAGTTTATTAAATAATCTGATGCTTTCAAAAATGAATGACCTGAGGTCGTCAGTGGGAGTAGGGCCTCTTTCGATAGATGCGACCCTGAATTCATACGCTGCCACCAGATCCGTGGAGGCCACCACCAAGTGGTCACATACAAGACCGAACGGTTCGCAGGGGTGTGATATGATACCTCCTAATAAATGGAGGGGAGAAAATCTTTCCTATGTCACTTTTCCCGATTTCGGCTACTCACAGGAGGAGCAGCAGCAGGCAGCGGAGGTAATGTTTGACAACCTTGTCGCTTCACCGACTCACTATGATAATATGACATTTGGTTCGTTTACAAAGGTGGGTATAAGGACCAACGTAGCAAATACGGCTGACGGCACAAGACTTACTACGGCATATCTTTTCTCAAACTGAGACGGGAATATAAAAGCACTTTCATAGTTAATGAGGGGATGACAGGGGAGCCCATGACCGGGCTCCCCATTACATTGAAAATGGATAGAAAACTATTTGCAAAGGGACTGCGGGATGGAATACCGATATCCATGGGATATCTTGCGGTCGCTTTTACGCTTGGCATTGCTGCCGGGAATATCAATATGGATGCACTCCAGAGTTTTTTCATGTCTCTTGGCATGGTGGCTTCGGCGGGTGAATACGCGGCCATAATCCTTATAGGTTCAGCCGCCGGAGTGCTGGAGATGATAGCGACTACGTTTATAATAAATCTCAGGTATTTTCTCATGAGCTGTTCACTGTCACAGAAGCTTGCTCCTGACGTACCCATGTGGAAAAGGATGCTTCTCGCGTGGTTCGTAACTGACGAGCTTTTCGGTATATCCTCGGCTGTGGAGGGTTATCTTGATCCTGTATATACGTACGGAGCGGCAGTTGTATCGATAGCCGGATGGTGTCTTGGTACGGTGCTTGGAGTTATAGCGGGAGATATACTGCCGGTGAGGCTTGCATCAGCTATGAATGTGGCGCTCTACGGTATGTTTCTCGCGATTATCATACCTCCCGCAAAAAAGAGCAGCTTCATGGCTGCACTCGTGCTGATCTCTATGGTATTGAGTTATATTTTCTCTGCCGCGCCGCTGCTGTCAGAGATATCAGAGGGCTTCAGGATAATCATACTTACGGTAGTAATAGCGGGAGCTGCAGCATTCATAAGGCCTGTGAAGGAAGGTGTCTGATATGTTTGACAGAAGAGTGTATATGTCGCTTATTATAATGATAGTGACAGTGTATGCGATCAGGGTCATACCGTTTATCATTTTCAGGAAAGAGATAAAGAACAAGTGGATCCGTTCATTTCTATATTACGTTCCGTATGTGACACTGGCAGTCATGACTTTTCCGGCGATACTGACAGCAACATCATCGGTATGGGCCGGAGCAGTAGCGCTTGCAGTTGGCGTCATAGTATCGCTTATAAGCGGGGATCTCTTTACGGTTGCAATAAGTGCGTGTGTTGCGGTATTCTTAACAGAGTTGATTGTTTAATTTGATACACAGATATAAAACTGTGTATGAAGAGCATGATATCGTTACGCCTGTATTTTAGGCGGTTACGGTATCAGCATCCGACTGGTGTAGGTCTGATAATAAACCAAAGTTAATTAGAGGAGGGGAGTTTAAATGAAAAATCTGCTTTGGGATATTCTTATGATATTGATCGGGATTGCGCTGATCATGTTTCCGGGACAGGCCATGGACATAACCATCGAGGTTATAGGTGTGATCCTTTTGGTGGCCGGAGTAGCAGGTGTATTTCTCGGATTCAGAGGTCAGGGAGCATATCAGGTCTATACCATGGGCGGAGCCGTAATATCGATAGTCGCCGGTATAGTATGCCTAATTCATCCGCAGCTCATAGAGCGCTTTTTACCGCTTGTAATGGGCGTAGTCATACTGATCACAGGCCTGTTTAATATAATCAATGCGATAAACGCAAAAAGAGCAGGTGCGTCAAAATGGATCGTTTCCCTTATACTGGCGCTGATCACGGTTGTTCTGGGGGTTGTGATCCTTATGAATCTTGACGGGACCGCAAATCTTCTGGTGACTATAATAGGCATAGTTTTTGTTTATAACGGATTTTCAACACTTATAATGAAAATATTAAACAGGGTGTAAAATGAAGAATTATATCAGGATAGCAAGACCCGACCATTGGGTCAAAAACATATTTATAATACCCGGAGTCGCGGTAGGCTTTCTCCTCGCCGATATGCCTCCGGTTTCGGTTTTGATATACAGGTTTATAATAGGCTTTGTGGCTACATGCATGATAGCCTCAGCAAATTATGTGATAAATGAGTGGCTAGACGCGGAGTTTGATAAATACCATCCCACGAAAAAATACAGACCTGTGGTATCCGAGAATATGAAGTTCAGCCTTGTGATGGCTGAGTATGTGATACTGGCTGTCCTTGGTCTTGCCTTATCACTTATGATCAACAGAGGATTTCTCGTAACTGAGATCTGGCTTCTTGTCATGGGAGTAATCTATAATGTAAAGCCCATGCGCACGAAAGATATTCCTTTCCTTGACGTGATTACGGAATCAGTAAATAACATGATAAGACTCCTGCTGGGCTGGTTCATAGTGACGGATGTGTCAGTGCCTCCGGGAAGCATACTTTTGGGATATTGGATGGGCGGAGCCTTTCTTATGGGTATCAAGCGCTTTGCCGAGTACAGGATGATAGGAGACCCGAAGACCGCAGGATTATACAGGAAATCCTTTGCGGCATATACGGAGCGGACACTCTTGTGCTCCAGTATGTTTTACGCTTTTTGCTCGACTTTTTGTATGGGACTCTTCCTGGTCAAATACAGGATAGAATACGTGCTTGCGATGCCGTTCCTGTTCCTGCTTTTTGTGTACTATCTCTATATAGCCTTTAAGGATGATTCGGCTGTACAGAAGCCGGAAAAGCTGTATAAGGAAAAGAAGCTTATGGCATTCGTTCTGCTCATTGTGATTATATTTGTGATACTTACAGTCGTTGACATACCGGCGCTTAAGTTATTCCAGGAACCGTTTCTTATTGAGATTTGATTTATTAGAGGAGCTGCAAAAATGAGTGAAAAGAAAAAAGTACTGCTGTTTTACCCGCCCGGACAGATATTCCAGCGCGGAGAGGACAGATGTCAGCAGAATGTGGACGGAAGCTCGGCGGAGGCGATGAGAGCCTGCAATGACCTTGGATACGCGGCGGCCGTGCTGTTAAAGAGGGGTTATGAGATAAAGCTCAGGGATTACCAGACTGAGCTCTGTACCATGGAGGAGCTTCATGCGGATGTAGATGCTTTTAAGCCCGATCTCATGATGCTCAGCACGACAAATACGAGCATCTATGAAGATATAGAGGTAATGAACGATCTGAAAGACAGATGCGGAGCGGTATCGGTCCTTAAGGGGGCGATCTTCTATGCCCCGGAGCAGGAGATGCTGGATCTTCTGGATCTCTCACATATAGATTATCTGATAGGCGGAGAGGTGGATTTTGCTATAGGCGAGATCACTGATTATGCGCTGCGAGGCGTTGGAGACATTTCCGCCGTTGACAATATTTTATATAAGGACGAAAACGGGAAGTTTATACAGACGAAATTCCATGTATGGGGTCAGGATCTTGACAGCCAGCCTTTCCCTGCCAGGGAATACATGAATAACGGCCTCTATACCCGTCCCGATACTGATGCGCCAATGGCTACGATACAGACCGCCAGAGGATGTCCGTCAAGCTGCGTATTCTGTCTTACGCCGGAGATATCCGGTAAGTGCGTGAGGTTCAGAAGCCCGGAAAACGTCATGGCTGAGCTTACGGAGTGCTACGAGAAGTTCGGGATTAAGGATTTCTTCTTCAAGGCGGATACCTTTACGATCAACGCTGAATGGGTAAAGAAGCTCTGCAACTTGATAATAGATTCGCCGTTATATGGGAATATCCATTTCACGGCGAATTCAAGGGTGAATCCCCTTAAAAAAGAAACGCTCGAGCTTATGAAAAAGGCCGGATGCTTCATGGTTGCTTTTGGCTTTGAGTCGGGGAGCGACGAGATACTAAAGCTCATACATAAAGGAGCTACGGTTGAGCAGAATCTTCAGGCCGCTAAATGGTGTCACGAGGTGGGACTTCCTTTCTGGGGATTCTTTGTCATAGGCTTCCCATGGGAGACCAAGGGTCACATAATGAAGACAAAGAAGCTCATATATCAGACAGATCCTGATTTCATAGAGGTCAAGATGGCTCTGCCCTTCTATGGGACACCGTTATATGAGACCTGCAAAGAGGAGAATCTGCTCGCAAAGAATGTACTCGGAAGCGACTTCTTCCATTCGAGCATGACGGGTACAAAATACCTCACTATTGAGGAGGTCGAGAAGATCCGCAGGAAGATACTCTTAGGCTTCTATCTGAGACCCAGGTATATCCTGCGTAAGATGGGGGACTGCGTGAAGCAGCCTTCCATATTCCTGAACTACTGTAAATACGGGGTAAGGCTCGTTGTAAATCTGTTTAAATGAATAAGCAGGAAAGGCTTTATGATAAACTGTCCGGATATGAACTGATCATTTTTGATATGGACGGAACACTTTATTTTCAAAGGGGTATGCAGATCAGGATGGCAATGCGGCTGATCGGGCATGCTCTTTTAAATAAAAAAGGTCTGAGGGATCTGTCACTTATCCTGAAATACAGGAAGCTAAGGGAAAAATGGGACAGCTCAAAGGCTATAGACGATGCAGAGCTTTTTGTTTTACTATCTCAGCAGACAGGAACAGATAAAGATGTAATAGAGGGCATTATCAGGAAGTGGATGTTTGATGATCCCATGGATGTCGTAAGGGAGTGCAGCGACCGGAAGCTTATAGATGTTATCGGGAGGCTTATATCTGTGGGTAAACAGGTCTGCGTATATTCGGATTATCCCACAGAGGATAAATGCCTTGCTGTAGGGCTTCCCGAGGGGATACCCCAGTATTATTGCGGACAGGAAGCTATTAAGACGATGAAACCCAATCCTTCAGGGCTTTTTTATATAATGAATAATTTCCCCGATATACCCAAAAAGAAAGTGATAATGGTCGGAGATCGCTCTGACAGGGACGGAGCAGCAGCTGATAACGCCGGGATAGACAGTATTATCCTCGGACGGTTCAGGTTTTTAAGATAATCAACGTTATTTTTAATTCAGGTATAAAGTTTCTTACGATTTTTCCGATATATAGATATAGAAACGGATTTCTTCATGCTTTTATACATGATATGGGAGCATGAAACAGCAACCGGCATCAGGTTCATGACTGCCTTGCAGCTGCCTTATGCCAGATCATGGAGGATGGGACTTATGGTAGATTTTAATTCAAGCATTTCCAAGGCACCGGCTTATCAGAGCGGCATAGCAGGTCAGGGCAAAGCCGGCAAGGCGGGAAATCCCGCACAGACCACAGACGCAGCACAGACAGGTTTCCAAAAGGCAAGTGATGTAGGCGCGGTATTTGACAAGTCGTCTGCTCTTGATTCTATTGTGAATCAGAAGACACAGAGCATGCTCGGCAAGACAGTTGGACAGCCGCAGCTTAGCGAGAAGGCTCAGAAGTATTATGACCAGCTCAAGGCAAAGTTCGGTGACATGGATTTCATCCTCGTATCAAAGGATGAAAAGGCTAACGCTCAGGCAAACGCCGCAAGCTACGCTAATCCCAATAAGCCGGTCGTTCTCATAGGCGAGGACGAGGTCGAGAAGATGGCTAATGATGAGAGCTTCCGCAAGAAGTACGAGGGCATCATCTCCATGGCCAAAGAGGGTCTTGCCGCTATGAAGAATCAGTTCGGCGACAATGATGATGTCAAAGGCTATGGCATGCAGATCGACGATAAGGGCGAGGTATCATATTTCGCAGTCCTGAAGAAATCAAATGACCAGCAGGCTGAGCGCCTCCAGAAGAAGCAGGAAGCAAAGAAGGCTGAGAAGAAGGCAGCGGACAAGAAGGAGGCTAAGGAAGCTCAGGAGGACAGGCTTGAAAAAGCAAGATCCGCAAGGAGTGAAAAGGCCAAGGACGCATATAAGGATCAGGAGGACTTTGGCTACGAGATAATCAGGGCTTCATCCATAGATGATCTTGCGTCAAAGGTATCGGCTTTCTTTAATCCTGAAGCGGCAGAAGCGAAGTCTTCATATGTCGGAGGAAACATAGATTTCTCAGCATAAGCTGAAGCAGGCAAAACAGGATTGATGATTGATCTGAAACGTCCCGGGGTACATATCGTATCCCGGGATTTTGGTTTGTATATCAATATGTTATAATAAAAAGCTTAGTGGCCGTCATAGGCTTTAAGATAAAACTTTTTTAAAGAGGGGGACGTATGAGATATTATACATTAAGGCATAAAGGGATCGCTCATGTGGCAGCATCAAAGGACGGGCATCGGGCGTATATATTAAGGGCTTATAAGACCATGAACGTTCTGCTGCTCAAAGGGCATGACGGTAATATCCCGGGACTTTCGGAAGTGGTGGAGCTTGACAGTCCGAATGTTGAGCTACTGTCTCCCATACCCCATCCCAGACAGGATGTTATCTGCCTGGGGATAAACTATGCAGACCATGCAAAAGAAGCGGAGAGCTTTGACAGGG
>JAFUWM010000221.1 GCA_017483425.1 Lachnospiraceae bacterium
AGCTCGCTAATACCTCGCTAAGTGCATAGGTATAATTCACACGTAAGCGGCTAAAACACAGCCGCTAAGTGCTCATAGTATACCATATGCACTAAGCTCGCTAATACCTCGCTAAGTGCATAGGTATAATTCACACGTAATCGGCTAAAACACAGCCGCTAAGTGTTCATAGTATACCATAATTACAATAATGGGGTCAAAGATAGATATATTACTTTGTCTGGGTTATAATTAAGCCATGAAAAAAGCCTGGAAGATCATTATATGCATAGTAGCATCTGTACTTGTCATATGCTGCGTTATATACGGTGTGATTTATCATGAGGGACTCAGATTTAATCCCGGTACGGAAAACCTCATAAGTATAAAGCCTTCATCACGCACAAGTAAGATAGTCCTTACACTTTCGGAAAACGGAACCTTAAAGGATTATGATATAAACATAACCAAAACCTATACTCCGGAGGGAGTGACCGCATCTCCTGTTTATATCGGGAATATCATAAAATCCGAAACCATAGATGAAGATGCCTTAAGCGCTGCGGTAGAGGATGCCATCTCGTCCGCAGACAGGAAAGGAATGGTTCCTGCCTACATTACCCATGACTGTAAATTTATCCCTGCCGAAAAAGGAAATCTGGTGGATGAGGACAGGCTTCTTAAAGATGTGACTGACGGATTTCCCAAAAGAGCAGTGTATGATATCGGGGATTACTATATCGAAGAAGAGGACGATTCCGCAAGGCTTAAGGAAATAGTCGATAAACTGGACAACTCACGTATATCGTATAGCAACGGATCAGTCATCAAGGCTTCAGATATGGATCCGGAATACATAAGCCGTACTGATTCCATAAGTCTCAACGCGGCAAAAATAAGAGACGCCGCGATGGACATATCCCTAAGCTATGATGATATAGGTAAGGTGACCGTGGATTTTGACTCAACCCTACGGGGTATAGTCGAGGTCAAAGGCGGGACGTGGGGAACAATGACTGATTCCGAGGCGGAAATGGACGCGGCAGAGGCGATACTAAGCTCCCTGGAGGTAAGCGAAAACAGGATCCCGGAATGCAGACAGTATCTTACCTTTGATCTTCCGAATACGTATATAGAGGTAGATAAAGAGAACCAGCGTGTATTTGTCTATGAGGATGGAAGGCTCATAATGGCAACCGACTGCGTCACGGGCAGGGTGCCTGACAGGGCAACGCCCTCCGGGATATTCTTTGTATCGGAATGCGCAAAGAACAAAACACTCCGCGGACCGGGATACGCTTCTTTCGTAAACCGCTGGATGCGGCTTACGAACAGCGGGGTAGGTCTTCATGACGCCACATGGAGACGGTCATTTGGCGGTAATATATACATGCATGACGGCTCTCACGGATGTATAAATCTGCCTAAGGACTTTGCCTATGAGCTTTATGACTGGGTCGAGACCAAAGAATACCTCTGCACGATAGTTTTCTGAGCTACTTAAAGCTGTACGTTAAATAGGTTCCTGAGCTGGTTTACTATATCGTCGGAGCCTGCATTTATAAGCGCTGCCTCATTCACGGATGAGAGTTCTTTTAACTGGTTTTCCGCCGAGCCCCCATTTAAATTATAGCCTATCGTATACACCGGCACATCAAGACCGCCTACTATCTTGGAGGTTCTGCTCAGATTCACGCCCCTGTTGGCATCACCGTCAGAGAGAACGAAAAGCATGGGCTTCGCGTCGGGGATCTCCTCCATCGCGTCCTCCATCATCTTTAGCGCCACAAGCACAGCGTCGTAGGTTGCGGTCCCCCCGGAGGCGGTGAGCTGCTTTACCGCGCCTGAGAAATATGCTCTCTGTGTAGCGTCAAACTGCGCTATGGGCAGATCAATATAAACATTGTCATTGTATGATACCAGACCGATATAGTGGTCACTCCCGATATACTTCGATGACGCGACGAGCGAATCTCTGAGTGAATTTATAGGCAGACCGTCCATCGAGCCGGACACGTCGGCGACAAAGACAGCCACTATCGGACGCCCGCCGTCCTTTGAAGCTTTCCATATCTTTTGTGCAGCCGTCCAGCCTGCCCCGTCAAGTCCTGGATCCTGCGCCTTATATTCATCATGGAGATTGAAGCCCTTATCGGTGGCGAGCTTCTGTATAGCTGGAGTCTGCAGGTATTCCACAAAAAGCTTTGCCGCCTCCTGCTCTTCCGTATCAACATAATCAAATGTATATACCGGATGGTCATGCCTTATGCCCGCCGGCGTGTAGACGTAATTCCTCAGCTCCGGAGTATTATGATAAGCCTGCTCCTCCATGACCATGGCCTTGATTATCCCTTTTGCCGCCTGCTCCCTCAGCACCGATGTAGTATAGGCCACGGGCGGAGACTGCTTCTGATATTCGAGCAGCTTCCCGGACGCGGTATCAGAAAGAGGATCCTCCGGATCAAATGAATGCAGCATAGCCGCCAGTATATTAAGTCCCGTAGACGAAGTATACGGATTTGTGTAGGCAAAGGTAAGATCACCTGCAATGGAAGCTTCAAGGACCTTATCCACAGTGACTTCGCCATACTTCTGGATAAACTCGTCATAGGTCTTCTTTTCCATCAGAACGCCCGCTGTATTTCCCGCGACCCTGTCCGCGAGCTTGATAGTCCTGAAGCCCTCGGCATCAAGCATTTCGCCCCATGCGGAATTTGACGGCGCAAAGACCTCCGGCCTGTAGCCTCCGTCCTCTATATATGTTACTGCCTCTCCCGAGGTTATCTTTCTCACCGATACGGAGACGCTTTTTCCCCCGACCTCCTGTTTTGAGGAATTAAATTTCTCCGCTGCTTCAACCATCCAGTCGTCAGGAGCCTTGGAGCTCATCTCTGTAGCCGCCGCGACCTCTATGTCTATCTGCCCCCGTCCTTCGGTGACGATCGGAAAGGTGCTTATATCCGCAAGCGTGACCGACTCATCAGTATCCTCATATATGTCAAGCGGCGCGTTTATCTCTGTCGGCTTTATCTCTTTCCAGTATGCGTCAAGCTCCTTGAGGCTCTCCTCTCTCGTGTAGGAATCCGAGCCTACCCCCAGCGTGTCTCCGCAGCCTGTAAGAACCAGTACCGCGGCAAAAAAGACTGCCGGCAATCTATATTTCATCTTGCTTCCTCCTTACTTTCCTCTATCCCCCTGATCGTATCCTGTATCACCCTGATCCAGCTGTCGAGCAGTGATCTGTCGGCTCCGCCCTCCTTTGAATTATATTCATCAATCCAGTCTGCGGAAACCATGAGCAGCTTCTTTGACTGATCCAGAAGCTTGCCGTTCCGCTCAAGTATCGTTCCGACCTTTGTCATGTCAAGTCTTGATTCATCTGCTCCGTCGCCCGCGACTATGCACTGGTTTACGATGCCTCTGAGATTAAGGCATATTTCCTTTTCAACGGAATCAAGGGTTCCTACCGTATCCTTTAAGTAGGCCGCTTTATTCAGGCTTATGAGATCCCCCTGCCGCCTCTGAAGCTCATCCATGCGATCCATCTGCGCAAGGCACCTGTCCATAAGACCCGAAAGCCCCTGGGAGCTTTCCTTTATATGCTGAAGCCTCATCCTTGTGGTATCTGGATCGGTCATGCTCTCCTCAGGCGCATCCTCAGGATCGACTTCAAGCCTCATCGTCTTCTTTTCAGCGGAAGCTATGGCAAGCTGTTTTTTAGCGCCTGCCGCAAGATCCGCAGCCGACCATACCGTGAGCACGCCGCCTGCGACCCCTGCCGCGTTAGTAAGGAATGAAACCGTCCTGACACCCAGCAGTACGATCAGGGACTGTCCCGCTGCCCCCAATCCCGCTACGATAAGAGCCGTTGCCCCGGCTATTATTACGGTCCTGAGTGCTTTTCCCTTTAAGTTGATACCCTTTTTATCCGACATTCTTTCCGGCGCCCACTAAAGCCGTCCTGAGCTCGTCTTCTATGCCTCTGAGCTCCGCCTCCGCAGTCTTTCTCTTCTCTCTGCCTTCCTCCTGTATCCTTGTCACGTCGTTTATCATGGATATGATATCCGCGTTTGCCTGTTTCAAAGTCTCTATATCCACTATTCCCCTCTCGGCTTCCGCAGCGGCGGCTACAGCGTTTGTCTTTAACGCGGCTGACTGTTCCTTAAGCATCTGGTTCGTTATGTCCGAAACCGCCTTCTGCATTTCCGTCGCCTGCCTGCTGTTCTCTATGGCAAGCGCAAGCGCTATGCGCCTCTTCCACAGTGAGATCGTGTCAGTTGAGGAGGTGTACAGGCTTCTCGCCATATCCTGGTCGTTTTTCTGTACCATCCTTATCTGCGGAGCCATCTGCATGCATATGGTCCTCGTAAGCTCCATGTCATAAATCTGCTTCTCAAACTGGGCTATCCTCTCCTTGAAGTCCTGATATGCCCACGCATCTTCCTGAGAGCCTGTTTCCTCCGCTTTTTTCCTGAGCTCCTCCAGCTCACCGCTTCTTGCTTCCTCAAGCTTCTGTCTGCCGGCCATTATATACATCGTCAGCTCTCTGTAGTATTCCAGGTTTTCATCATACATCCGGTCAAGCCCGTCAATATCAACGAGAAGCTTCATCCTCTGTCCCTCAAGCTCTTTTGCTATGGAGTCCACGGCATTGCTGACCTTGCCGTACTGAACCTTGATCTCTTCGATCTTCTTTTTGGCACTCTTCATAAACTTAAGCCCGCCCGTGCTCTCGCCCGGATCACACTTTTTTACCTGTACGGTAAGCTGCGACAGGAGTTTTCCTATCTCGCCGGTATCCCTGCCTGTTACGGACTTCAATGCCTCATCCGCAAAGCCCGTAGCCTTTGTCCTCGCGGATTCACCGTAGCGTGATATCACGGCGGAATCATGCAGGTCTATCTTTTGGACGAACTCTTCAACCTGCTTCTGCTCCTCGGGTGTAAGCGCTTCCGCCTGCTTCATTATCTCCGATATCTGTTCTCCCGCGCTGTCCTCTGAAGCCACAGTCTGAACCGCTGTCTTTTCTTCCGCTCCGTCAAGTGTAAGATTAATCATCATTCCCCCCTATAATATCCCGCAGATCCTCTGCCTTTATCCTTAAGTCTCTGTCTACATGCTTCATATTCAGAACCTTTATCAGATGTTTTCTTGCCTCACTGTACTCGCCCTGATCGTACAAAAGCGCGGCGATCAGATAAGCAAGCGCAGCCTCCCCGATCTCACTGAGCGGAGAGTTTTCCTTAAGTTCCGCCTCCTTGAAATTACTGAGAGCGTATTTAAGGAACTTCTCTTCCTCGGGAAGTCCCATGGGTTCGCTTTCATCTACAGAAGCGCCCTTGTTTTCGATCGCTTCACGCCAGCTTCTTAAAAGCCATGCCGTATACAGCGCCGTGAGTCCCCGTCTGCTGTTTTTCGCTCCCCTTATAAGATTGCATCTTATCGCAGATTTATACGCTTCATATGCCCGTTCATAGTCCCTTATGCCCCCGGTAAAGTAAAGATCCGCATCCGTTTTAGCGCTGTTTTCCCTGAGCATTGCGGCTTCATTGCTGTTTATATTTGAAAAAAATTTATCAAGCTCCGCATATCCGCATGCGGGACACTCTATGACACGGTATTTAAGCACGTCAATATTTTTATATCTGGGTCTGAGATCTATATCCCGCCCGTCTGACACAGCTTCATCAGACCGTACGCGTTTCATGGTAAACGGCTTTTTGCAGACAGGACACCTGTATTCCTTATCAAAAAGCAGTGCCTCGTCGTCAAAACCCAGATCCAGCTTTCCGCCCGTAGATATGGTTTGTCCGGGTAATTCGCCCCTCATAATTCACCAATAATCTTATTCAGACGGTTTTTGTTTTCAAGCTTCATAAGCACACTTTCCTTCAGTACGGAATACTTCATCAGGAGCGAATTCATGGATTCTATCTCCTGCTGTCTGTCGCTCATGTATACTGTAAAGAATTCATCCCAGAATTTCCGGCAGTTCGCGCTTGAAATGCCGTACGTCCTTAAGCAGTAGCCCTCATCATTTTTTTCTATCGCAACAAGGGAGGCAAAAAGAGCCTGAAGATCAAAGAGGGAATTCCCTCTTGCGCTTCCCGCCATATCAAGCAGGAGCAGCTCGCCATTCTGTACCATTACACTGTTTAAGTTTATATCTCCATGAACATAGGTACTGCTGTCCGGTATGGATGAGATAAGATTCGAGAAAACAGCAGTTTTGCTGTCCGAGGGATCATCTATCTCTTCCACCCACTTATGATATCTGTCCTTTATGTCAGGGAATTTATCCTTTGGAACCTCCGTCCGATGGAGCTCTCTTATCATACGCGCGAGCATATTTGCGTAAATAGGGATCCGATCGAGATTATGACTTATCACATAAGAAAGAGATGTAGTTTCTGCTTTCTCAAAAACTATGCCGTAGCCTTCCTCGCACTGCACCACATCATAGGGAATAAGGGTCGGGACACCGCAGACCATTGCTGCCTGCGCATAAGCCCTTTCTTTTCTTATATCCTCCAGAGGGACATCCTTCCCGTAGACCTTTATCATTTCATCATCGGAAAGCTGGAAAATCTCACCGTTTAATGCAGAGCTGATCCTTTTGCAGCCGTTCAGAGTTATGCAGCGCATCTTTCTTTCGACTTCAAATATCTCCGTGAAGCCGGTGACATCAAAAATATCAAAGACCTCATCCGATACATTCAGTATACGGACAGGTCTTTTGGTCTCTTTTTTTATCTTGAGGAGCACACGAAGTCCGGCGCTCGATATATATTGTAGCTTTGACGCGTCAAACGCTATATTGACATTATCAAAAACAGACTTTTCATCTCTGAGCTCGGCCTCTAACCGGGCCACGTTAGAGGAATCAATACGACCCTCAAGATAAAAAGTAAGTGCTCCGTCCTTAAAATCACTCTTCATTATGCCCCCCGATATTCTGTTGTTTACTTAGCCCATAGATTATTGTTTATCTTTTCAAGCTGCATCATTATCGTGCTCTTCTCCCCGAGGCCTTCCGAAAAAGCCGTCGCGGAGCCTGCAGCCGTCGCAAGATTCATAGCCTTTTGAAAATCGCCGTTTTTCATATAGCCTGCCAGAAAGCCCGCAACCATTGAATCGCCTGCTCCCACGGTATTTATCACCTTGCCCTCGGGTACACCCATGCGTATGACCTTGCCGTCTCCTTCAGGGATAAACATTGAGCCCTCTCCTAACATGGAAATATGGACGTTTCTTGCTCCCATCTCCTGTAGCTTCCGTGCATATTTTTCGATATCCTTGTCATTCTTTATCTTGGCTTTAAAAAGGCTTCCAAGCTCGGCTTTATTTGGTTTAATAAGAAACGGGTGCATCTGCAGCGTATTCATGAGAAGATCCCCGTCGGCGTCCACTACTACCTGCACGTTCTTGTCAGCAACCCTCCTGCATATCCTCTCATAGATCACGTCATGCATATTAGGCGGTATGGAACCGGACAGAACAAGATAATCCCCTTCCGTCAGATCGTCGAGCTTCTTCATGAAAGCCTTTACATCATCATTTGAAAGTCTCGGTCCCGCGGCATTTATATCAGTCTCGACCCCGTTCCTGATCTTCACGTTTACCCTCGATATGCCCTGACGGAGTATGATAAAATCAGTCCTTATCCCCTTGTGGGTAAGTCCGTGTACTATAGCAGCGCCCGTAAAGCCTGCCACAAATCCCATTGCTACTGTATCCGCTCCGAGATTCGTCAGTACAGTGGAAACGTTTATTCCCTTTCCGCCGTAGTAAAACTCCTCCCTTGTGCTCCTGTTCATCTGTCCGTTGACTATCGGCTCCTCCAGATGAACCACATAGTCAAGCGCCGGGTTGAATGTTACCGTATATACCATTAAAGCCTGCCTCCTCTATTATTACGGCTCTTTTCCGTAACATCTAATAATAGCATTTAAAAACAATA
>JAFUWM010000222.1 GCA_017483425.1 Lachnospiraceae bacterium
TCCTGGGCGGCACCTGTGCCGTTGTATTTTTCACCACGATCATACAGGGACTTACAATGAAAAAAGTATATCAGAGGATAGAAGCCCACAGATGAATATAGAGGATATATATAAAGAATATCATGACAGGGTATTGAATTATATAAAGGGAAAGGTCGGGAATACGGAGGATGCGGAGGACATCTGCTCGGACGTGTTTCTCAAGGTTCAGAATAAGCTGAATGATTACGACCGGGAAAAGGCGGCGGTATCTACCTGGGTTTATACCATAGCCAGAAATTCCATTATAGATCATTACCGGACGCACAGGACATCCGAGGAGATACCTGAGGAGCTCGCGTCAGACTATGAGATAGATGAAAGCCTTCTTAACAGAGAGACACTTGAAGAGCTTGCGGGGGCTTTAAGGAAGCTTTCAGAGGAGGAGAGGCTCGTCATAATCCTGCATTATTATCAGAATATGCAATTAAAGGATATTGAAAGGGAAACCGGACTGTCATACGGACAGGTAAAACTCAGGCATAACAGCGCTTTGAAAAAAATGCAGAAATTTTTTTCAAAAAAATCTGCCATAGTTGATTTTGGTTCGTATAAAAAGACAGAAGGCAAATGAAGGAGTGAGGAGGTAACGGATCATGGATATGAGAGCGGCAAAGCTTGATGACGACATACTTGAAAACGTGGCAGGCGGTGTGGAAAGAGTAAGATACAGCGACGCGGATTTCAGGAAAGCAGGTGTCACCATCAATAATAATAACGGAAACAAAGTCTATACAACGACTATGAACGGGAAGACCATAAATGTGAGTGAGAGTGTTGCGCTTGGCATGTGCGACTGCTATAAGCTTTCAGGCGGAACAAGGCTCACGGATCAGCAGTTAAAAGACCTGATATCACAGAGCTGACGGCTCTTTGATTGATAAAACAAAAAATCTAATCCATGAGGAGGGAAAAACAATGAGTGAAGTAAGTAAGCTTAATGACGAGCAGCTCGAGAGTGTAAGCGGCGGAGCAGGTAAGACAAAGTGGGGTTACAACTACGATGATAAGGGAACCGTCACTTTTGCGGATAAGACCGGAGCATCGATCAAGATCAGCGCAGCTGACTGGAAGTGGCTTTTGGGTAAGTATAACGGACCTATAGAAGATCCTGAATACTACCTTTCAACGGTGCCTGTGAAGGATGTTTCCAGCATACTTGACCAGCATCACGCGGGAACAATGAAATAAACAGAAGGATACAGGCTGAATTCAAGAGCAGAGGCCGGGTGGGATTTCCTGCCCGGCTCTTTTCAATTTAAAAAATTTCGATTCGATGTTGACAAATTAAATTTTATCAAATATAATCTCATCATAGCGAAGCAGATAAGCAAGGCGCTAAAGCGCCTCACAAATCAAGGAGGTTTGACTATGGGATTTTATGATTACAGCGTAACAGCGCCGGACGGCAGCGAAGTATCAATGAAAGATTATGAGGGAAAGGTTGTATTGGTAGTCAATACTGCTACGGGATGCGGGTTTACTCCGCACTACAAGGACATCGAGGAGATGTATGAGAAGTATCACGATCAGGGATTTGAGGTAGTGGATGTACCATGCAATCAGTTTGCAGGACAGGCTCCGGAAACAGATGATGAGATACATGAGTTCTGCACACTGAAATATCATACGCAGTTTCCCCAGATGAAGAAATCTGATGTAAACGGCGAGAATGCGCTTCCGCTGTTTGATTATCTGAAAGAGCAGAAGGGATTTGAGGGCTTCGGAAAAGGCCCCACAGCTATAGCCATGAGCGCAATGCTTAAGAAGATCGACAAGAATTACAAGGATAATCCTGATATCAAGTGGAATTTCACTAAGTTTGTGATAGATCGGGAAGGTAATGTAATAGCGAGATTTGAGCCTACTGCGAAGATGGATGACGTTGATAAATGTGTGGCAGGTCTTATTTAGGAGCATGACAGATGGCACAGCCATATGAACAACTGAAACTGAAGAATCAGATATGCTTTCCCCTGTATGCCTGCTCCAGGAAGATCGTAAACAGCTACACGCCCTATCTGAAGCCGCTGGGATTGACGTATACGCAGTATATTGTATTCATGGTGCTTTGGGAGGAAGAGAAGATAACCGTCGGAGAGCTGGGACGCAGGCTTCATCTTGATACCGGAACTCTCACGCCTTTATTAAAGACGCTCGAGAAGAACGGATATGTCACAAGAGAGCGGAGCAAAGAGGATGAGAGGGTCACACAGATATCAATAACACCTAAAGGAGACGCTCTTAAAGAGGAGTGCAGGGATATCCCGTTTAAGGTTGCTTCAGTCGGAGCAGCGCTTGATAAAAAGGAGGCGGAGGAGCTCTACAGGATACTTTATGCCTTGATAGAAAATTAAAATCTAATTATAATAGGGCGGTGAGTTGTCGTAGATTATATGTGGTAAGGAAGGTTTCCGGATGAGGAAGCGGATAGAGAGTTTCATCCTTATTACGCTGGGTGCGATAATCGCCGCCTTTGCTATCGAGGAGTTTTTGGTTCCAAATAATATATTTGACGGGGGAGTAATCGGTATCAGTATGATAGTTGCGCATTTTGCTCCCCTGCCTTTAGGCGCGCTTGTATTTATCATCAATCTCCCCTTTGTGATCTTTGCGTATAAACGGATGGGACATATGTTTGTGCTAAAGATACTCTATGCGATCGCTGTCTTTTCCGTCATGACGAGCGTGTTTTCTCCTATACAGAATGCCACCGATGAGATGCTGCTTGCGGTCACATACGGCGGTGTGCTGCTGGGTGTGGGCGTAGGGCTTGTATTAAGAGGTGGAGGCTGCCTTGACGGCACCGAGATCGTCGCGGTGCATCTGAGCCGCAATATTTCTATTTCTGTCGGCCAGATAATCCTTCTCATGAATGTGGTCATATTCAGCGTAGCGGCGCTCCTGTTTGATCTCGACAGAGGAATGTATTCGCTGCTTTCTTACTTCATTTCCTCAAGGGTCATAGATATAGTCGAGGTCGGAAACGAAAGCACCAAGTCAGTCATGGTGATCACGGAGGACGGCCGGGGACTTGCCAATGAAATATATAAGAGACTTGGGCGCACGGTTACATTTCTCAGGGGCGAGGGACTCGTGTCGAATACTGAAAAGGATGTTCTCTACTGCGTGGTCACAAGAGCCGAGATATACGAGTTAAAATCTATCCTTGATGATTTCCCTGAGAGTTCGTTTGTGACTATATCAGAGGTTTCGGAGATAGTCGGAAGCCATATCAAATCCAAGCATGGGAGCAACTAATACAGCTGTCGTGAGATAATGTGAACAATGCCGGGAAAGAAAAGAGTTTTGGAAGCAGACGAGATCAGAGATCCGCTATGTCGTAATCCGGGGTCACATAGATGTCGTATTCGGGATGAAGCGCGGATATGTTATCTCTCAGATGATTGCATATCGCCCTTTTATCCGGAGCGTCGAAATCCAAAACCAGATCGAATCTTATAGTGTGGTTTCTCTTGTCCAGATAAAAGCCATGCATCTGCAGAACGTACTGCTCGGCAAGAGCCATTTTTGATATTTCCTGACGGATGCGGCCTGCCTCATCGTCCTTTGTATTCATGGAATAAATGGATAATCCTGTCATTGCTATGCCGTAAGATGAATATACCCTCTCGGTTATGGTACGCAGAAGCTTGTCTATCTCGTCCGCTGTCATGGTATCCGGGATCTCTATATGGGCAGAGCCGACAAGCGTGTCAGGTCCGTAATTGTGTATCACGAGGTCATAAACGCCGTATACCTCGGGGGATTCAAGGATGCACTGTCTGATGCTTCTTGCTGTTTCAGCATCTATACGCTCTCCGAGTATCTCGCTTATGGTTTCGCGGAGGATGTCATAGCCTGCTTTAATTATGAACAGGGCGATGAGCGCAGCGAGATAAGCCTCCACGCTTATGCCGGTGATCAAAAAGAATATTGCCGCAGCCAGAGTCGCCGCCGAAAGCACCGCGTCTGGCAGGGCGTCCTTACCGGAGGCGATGAGAGAGTCGGATTTCACACTCTCGCCGACCTTCCCGACATACCTGCCAAGGAATATCTTTACAAGAACCGCGGACGCGACTATTATGAGAGCCGCCGCGGAATAATCCGGTGTCTCGGGATTGATTATTTTTTTGATCGAGCTTATAAGGGCGGTTATGCCCGCATACAGGATGATGCCTGCTATGACCAGAGCGCTCAGGTACTCTATCCTGCCGTGCCCCAGGGGATGCTTGCGGTCAGGCTCTTTGGACGCGAGCTTTGTTCCTATGATCGTGATGGTGGATGAGAGCACGTCACTTAGGTTGTTTATGGCATCGAGCAAAATGGCGACGGAATTTGATATGATCCCTACGGCAGCCTTAAAAGCCGCAAGGAACAGATTCGCGACTATGCCTATAATGCTGGTCTTTATTATCCGGTTTTCTCTGCTTTGCTGATTATCCATGAAGAAGATTATAGCAAAGAGGATATGGATTATAAAAGGCTAACATTTATACCGGTTAAACATGATAATAGCGCATTTCAGGCAATAGTTAATGCTAACCTCAGAGGACAGGGAGAGTCCCGATTTGACCTTGACGGGGAGTAATATATAAAATATTGATGCTGATTTTTGGAAATGAAGCTTCAAGAACTTAGAGAAATTTAGAGAAGGAACAGAAAAATGGATAATAAACCCAGAGCAAGGCAAAAAAGAGTAGGAGAAGGCGGAAAAGGGGTTACGCTTCACGGGCCGACAGGCATGGGGCAGGTTGGTTCAGGCTCCGCAATGGGCGGAGGCGCTTACGGCGGCGGTAAACGGGACGGCGGCGGTGGAGGCGGCAAAATGGGGATGATAATCGCTCTCATTGTGCTGCTCCTTGGCGGAGGCGGCGCGGGAATGTCTTCATTCCTCGGAGGCGGAGATGCCTCATCATATGAGGAGCAGGCGCAGAGTACCGCAGGCCAGCAGTCACAGACGGCACAGCCCCAGACGGCCTCGCAGCAGACGGGGGCGGCTTCATCGGGAACATCCTATGCGGGAAGCTCCCTTGCCGGGCTTTTTGGCAATGTAAGCTCTACTTCTGCCGGATGGACAGATAAAGCAAATACAGGTGTACTGGACACCTCTGTCGATCCTTCCGCAAGAAACAGATATACGACGATACGGGGCAACGGTGACGACATCGTTACGATAATGGTCTATATGTGCGGTACCGATCTTGAGTCAAGAAGCGGTATGGCGACAAATGACCTTACGGAGATGTCAAAGGCAATGCTGTCTGACAATGTGAATCTGATCGTATACACCGGAGGCTGCAAGGGCTGGAAGAATAATGTCATAAGCAGCAGGACGAACCAGATATACCAGATCAAAAACGGCGGTCTCAAATGCCTGGAGAATGACCTTGGAAGCAAGGCGATGACGGATCCCGCCACGCTGACGAGTTTCATCAAATATTGCAGCAGCAATTATCCGGCGGACAGGAATATGCTCATATTCTGGGATCATGGCGGCGGCTCGATATCAGGGTACGGCTATGACGAAAAGTTCGCGGGCAGTGGCTCAATGTCGCTTGCAGGCATAAATACAGCGCTAAAGAACGCAGGGATAAAATATGACTTCATAGGCTTCGATGCCTGCCTCATGGCGACTGTCGAGACCGACCTGATGGCAGCGGAGTACGCCGACTACATGATAGCTTCGGAGGAGACTGAGCCGGGAGTAGGCTGGTATTATACAAACTGGCTCACGGCACTTTCAAAGAATACCTCAATGCCGACCATAGAGATAGGGAAGAATATAGTTGATGATTTTGTAGATGTGTGCGCCCGCAGCTGCTATGGACAAAAGACCACGCTGTCTGTCGTTGATCTTGCAGAGCTCTCTGCAACCGTGGGCGACGATTTCAAGTCCTTTTCACAGGATACGACTCAGCTCATAAAGGACGGTGAATACAAGGTCGTCTCTGATGCAAGGAGCAATGTGAGGGAGTTTGCGACGTCATCAAGGATCGACCAGATAGACCTTGTGAATTTCGCGCAGAATCTGGGGACAGACAAGGGCAAGGCACTCTCCGATACTCTGCTCTCGTCGGTAAAGTATAACCGTACTTCCTCAAATATGACGGACGCATACGGTATATCGATATACTTCCCCTACCGCAAGACCTCTTCCGTTAGCAAAGCTGTAAGTACATACGATCAGATAGGCATTGATTCGGAGTACTCATCCTGTATACGTGAGTTTGCAAGCATCGAGCTTTCGGGACAGGCTGCCGGAGGAGGAAACTCATACAGCGGAACGATACCTTCGCCACTGACCGTGCTGCTGGGCGGAGGATCATCGGGCTCGTCCCAGGGCGGTTCAATGCAGAGTCTGGGACAGCTCACGGATATGATATCAATGCTTTCTGGAATGTCCGGCGCATCGGATATATTCAGCGGCAGGAGCTTATCGGATGAGGATACGGCGCAGTATATAGCTGATAATACATTTGACGCGGGACTCCTCACATGGCAGGAGGACTCTGACGGAAAGCAGTATTTATCGCTTCCTGACGATCAGTGGAGCCTCGTACATTCCGTTGACCTTAATATGTACTATGATAACGGTGAGGGATACGTGGATATGGGACTTGATAACCTTTATTCCTTTGATGATAAGGGAAACCTGATCCCGGATGTTGACGGCACCTGGATATCCATAGATGCCCAGCCCGTGGCTTACTATCATACTGATACCGTGGATGACGGAGACAACTATACTATAACCGGATATGTGCCTGCAATGCTTAACGGGGAGAGGGTGAAGCTCATCCTTATATTTGATAATGAAAACCCTTATGGATATGTGGCGGGCGCAGATCCTGACTATGACGATTCCGAGACGGAAACTGTATCAAGGGGACTGATAGACCTGCAGGACGATGACGAGCTGCAGTTCCTGTGCGACTACTATTCATATGACGGGACGTTTAATGACAGTTACTATCTGGGCGAGCCTATGACAGTCGATACCTCAAAGCTTGAGATCACCAACACCGATATAGGCCACAGTTGGATAGCCCTTTATAAGTTCACCGATATCTACGATCAAAGCTATTGGACTGATGCGTTGAAATACTACCTGGATTAAACTTGCAATTCATGGAGTGATTTAGTATAATTTCTGCGTTGTGCAAACGGGATGCTTTATTTTCATGAGCATTTGCACGACGCAGTTTATAGGGGAATGATGCAATGGCTAGCCTGGCGGTCTCCAAAACCGCTCATGGGGGTTCGAATCCCTCTTCCCCTGTCTTGAAAGCCGCAAACTCAAGGGTTTGCGGCTTTGAAATTTAAAAGGTAATCAAAAAGTAA
>JAFUWM010000223.1 GCA_017483425.1 Lachnospiraceae bacterium
CGGCGACAAGGTTTATGAGCTTTTCAAGGCACATGGCTTTACCTGGGGCGGAAACTGGAAGACGCTGAAGGACTACCAGCATTTCCAGAAACCTTGATATTGACACGCTGAATTGTAACGAATCGTTAGGTTAAAAGAGGACGTTGAGAAAACGCCCTCTTTTTGATATCATGATGCATGAACCATACCGCCTGCGGTGGAGACCGGACTGAGTCAGATATAAAACTGTTTTTACAGTAGTAGAGGAGAACAAGTAATGCGTCGTACAAAGGGATATGAAGTAATAATTGTTATCACATATATAGCAATGGCTCTGCTATGCGTGTATTTGAACCTGTTTTCAAGAAATCAGGCCGGGGATATCACGAATATAATCGTAAATATCGTCATGTTCGTGATAGTAGGATTTATTCTTTTTTTCAGCATACAGGGGAGCCTCAGGCCTGTTGCGAGGATCGCGGGAGATCTTACAAGAGTGACCGATAAGATTGAAAATGACGCGAAGCATACACACAAATTCCTTTGGGAAAAGTACAGCGAGGAAAATGAGGAGCTTTTCCGGGACAGGATACTTATAAGACAGTATCAGGATTATCAATATGAGCTTGAAAGGATAGTTCATACTGACAAGACTTACTATAAATGCGATATAGAGGATTATATCGGCTATGATCTTATAGATGCCGTGATACACAGGGACAGGATGAATCAGGTCGCCGGTGTCATGACGGGACTTGGCATACTGGGTACTTTTATTGGCCTTTCTCTCGGACTTCAGAGCTTTAACACGGGAACGACGGCTGAGATCACAAACAGCATAGAGCCTTTGATGGACGGCATAAAGGTCGCTTTCCATACCTCGATCTACGGTATGGTGTTTTCACTTGTATTTAACTATGTATATAAAAGAAGACTTGATGACGCGGAGCGTTCGGTAAGGGAATTTTTAAGCGCGTATAAGAAATATGTGATGCCGGATACGGCAACGGACGGCGTGAACCGGCTCATGGAGCTCCAGCAGCAGCAGACAGAGGCGATATTAAGCCTTTCTGATACGGTTGCCCACCAGCTCTCGGAGGGATTAAAGGAGCTTTTGGAGCCGCAGTTTGACCGGTTTGACCAGACTATCGAGAACTTTGCAAATATGGCTACGAGAAGCCAGATGGAGCAGCTATCAAGAGTGGTGGATGTATTTATATCAGAACTCAACCGCTGTCTCGGAAACTCTTTCACACAGCTCTCCGATACCGTGAATAAGACTCTCGAGGTGCAGAGATCAAACGAGAAGCAGATGCAGGAGATATTTGAAAAGAATGTAACAACTGCTGACAATATGGATGCGATCACAAAGCAGACCGGCATGGTCGCTGACGCGCTGAAGCTCTTTGCCGATAAGGTCCAGATGATGGAGCGTCAGACCTCAGAAACGCTTGAGATGCTAAAAAAACAGGGTGAGAGCAACCAAAGACTACTTACAGGAGCAGGGCATTATATGTCTGATCTTGAGGCCTATAAGAAGTCGCTTGATATCTCTTCTGCGGCTTATGACAAGAGACTTCTTGCGCAGGAGGAAAGGCTTCGTGATCTGCAGAAGCTTACGGAGGCGGTTCCTCTCGAGGTCAATGAGACTTTCAATATAATCAATGAGAATCTCCAGATAGTGGAGAATCACTTCAAGGAGACAATAGAGCATATAAACGGTACACTGGACAAGGTGCCGGAGGTAGTTGATTATTCCTACAGGGGCATAGAGCAGGGCTTTGACAATGTATCGAGATCGTTAAGTGAGCTGAATGCGGCTATCGGACGGCTTGAAGCATACTATAGAGGAAGAAGATAGGAGTCTGAACGGCGGGTTTAGGGATGAAACGGATAAGAAGAAACAGAGACGAGGAAACTACATACTGGCTGTCCTACTCTGACATGATGGCGGGGCTTTTGCTCACTTTTGTGCTTATCATAGCTTTCACTATGCTCCATGCCAAGATGCAGTATGACGAGAAAGAAACGGAGCTTTTGGGCAAAGAGCAGGAGCTTCTGGTACAGGCGGACGAGCTGGAAGACGAACGCGCGATAGTTGCCGAGCAGAAAACTACG
>JAFUWM010000224.1 GCA_017483425.1 Lachnospiraceae bacterium
GTTTCGGGCGGACATACGCATCTTGTCAATGTAAAGGATTACGGGGAATATGAGATACTCGGACGTACGATGGACGACGCGGCGGGGGAAGCATATGATAAAGTAGCGAGAGCCATAGGGCTCGGATATCCCGGAGGTCCGAAGATCGACAGGGCGGCTAAGGAGGGAGATCCGGAAGCCATAGCTTTCCCGAGGGCTCATATTGACGGGGATGAATATGATTTTTCATTTTCCGGCTTAAAGAGTGCCGTGCTTAATTACCTGAACTCCTGTGAGATGAAAGGAGAGGAGATAAACACGGCGGATGTGGCGGCATCCTTTCAGGCAGCGGTCGTGGATGTGCTGGTCGGCAATTCCATGAAAGCCGTGGAGAAATACAATGTGGATAAATTCGCTATCGCGGGAGGCGTGGCATCGAATTCCGCATTGAGGGAAGCAATGGAAAATGCTTGCAGGGAAAGGGGCGTCAGCTTTTACAGACCCTCGCCGATACTTTGTACGGACAACGGAGCGATGATAGCGGGCGCGGCCTACTATGAATATATAAAGGGAAAGTTTTCGGGACTCACATTAAATGCGGTTCCGAATCTCAGGTTAGGTGACGGGAGATGAGAGGGAAGACACCAAAGCTTTATATTGTGATACCATGCTATAACGAGGAAGAGATACTGAACCAGTCGCTGGATATTTTGTGCGATAAGCTGCAGAGGCTTATAGACGGGGATAAGGCTGCGGCTGGCAGCCGGGTGGTTTGCGTGGATGACGGCTCAAAGGACAAAACATGGGATATAATAGCTGAGCGTTCTGCCGGAAACGAGGCCGTTCTCGGGATCAAGTTCAGCCGTAATTACGGCCATCAGAATGCCATACTTGCAGGCATGCTGGAATCGCGGAATGCGGCGGACTGTGTGGTAACAATAGACGCGGATCTGCAGCAGGACGTGGAGGCGCTGGATGATTTTCTCGCGAAGTACATGGAGGGCTGTGATGTCGTTTACGGGGTAAGGAACGACAGAGATACGGATAAAGCTGGCAAAAAGATCACAGCCGAGGCCTTTTATAAACTGATGAAGATTCTCGGGGCGGATGTGCTTCCAAACAGCGCCGACTACAGATTATTATCAGCCAAGGCTCTTAATGCGCTTGCGGATTATCCGGAATCAAATCTTTTTTTAAGGGGACTGATCCCTACCATGGGATTTAAATCGGATATAGTTTATTTTGATGTGAAAGACAGAACCGGCGGACAGTCAAAGTATACTCTGAGAAAGATGTTGAATCTTGCGCTTAACGGGATTACCTCAATGAGCACAAGGCCGCTGGAACTTATAGTGGCCATCGGATCTTTATTCTGTGTTTTGGCATTGGTAATATTTATTCTGTCTATGATCGACTGGGCAAGGGGAATGGTGGTTCAGGGCTGGACAACGACGGTTGCGCTGCTTTGCCTTATCGGGGGCATGAATCTGCTCACAAACGGCCTGGTAGGGCTTTACGTCGGTAAGGCGTATATTGAGACGAAGCACAGACCGAGATATATTATAGACCGTGCGATATGGGACGGCAGCGGAGTTTTGGAAGCAGATGATCAGTAGGATCAGACAAAGCCTGAAGGATCCGTGTAAGGTTTTCGGATTGGTGATGATAGTGTTTGTCATCATCTGTTATAATGTGCTGATTCTTCATAATGGATACAGATTTCTTAATTCAGATGATTCGTCTGAGCTTGTTTTGGCAAGGATACTTGCCGGACAGCACAGCATACTTACCAAAGACTGGATATATGCGTCGGAGCTCAGAGTCTTTAACACAAACCTTGTGTTCGCTCCCATGTTTTATCTTTTTAAATCCTGGGAGCTGGTAAGGGCAGTTGGCGGAAGTATTATGCTCTTACTGTATGTCGCCTCGTATATCGTTATACCGTATGCATGGAAATATGATCCTAAATGGTTTTATCTCACGGCATTTATTTTAATAATGCCTTTCGCTAACCCGTGGTATTTTTTCGGACTCAAGATGTATTACCTGCCCCATGTGTTTATTTCATTCGTTTCGTTTGCGGTTACGGGACTTATCTATCACGAAAGCAACAGGAAGCGGATCATCATATATACAGTGCTGCTTGCGGTATTTGCCCTTGTAGCGGGGCTTGGCGGGGTAAGGTCGGTTGAATATACATATGTTCCGCTGTTTTTGGCCTTTTTAGTGGCCACGATATTTTATAATAAAAATATGCGTCTGGTATTGGCTTCCGGTATAGCGGTTTTAACTTCAGCTGCAGGTTATATTATAAATGATAACTGGCTGTCAGAGATTTTTTCTTTTCATTCATATTCTGATGTTTCATTTATTCAGTTCACATTTGAAAAGCTTGAATGGGTTATAGACTGTATTCTTGCAGCTTTTGGTTATTCTATAGGAGAGTATTTCATAAGTATCGGCGGGATATGCAATACACTGGCTTTCATTATGATGATACTTTTTCTGGGGTCATTTGTGGTTTTGTACAAAAAAAGCAGGGAAATGACAGAGATCCAGAGATATATGTATTTATTCGCGACGGTTACTTTCTTATTAAATACATTCCTTATGATGCTGGGACAGAATAATGAGTACGCTGACAGGTTCATAGCTATCGGCATGGTACCCTCCATATTTTTTGCGGATCTCATATATAATACCTGTATCAAAGATAAGGAGTGGGGTCGGATAGCGGGTGTCGCTTTAATTGCCTTTTTCCTGCTGGTGGGGGCAAAGGGATACCTTGATCTTTTGAAGGTTTCCGGAAACGGGGAAAGACTGGGATATATAAATTTTGTGACGGATCAGGGCTATGATTACGGTTATGCGACTTTTTGGAATGCAAACATCACGACCGAAATGTCAAATGGAAACATAGATATGACTTCCCTGGATCCGAATGCTGACGGATTGGTTGTATACAGGTGGCTGACGGACAACAGGCTTATGGAGGAAGATCATGATAAGGCATTTCTGGTTCTCGGTTCATATGAGCTGGATAAGTATGATGGAAGTAAACCGATATATGAGGACGAGTATTTCAGTGTGTTTGATGTGGACAGAAATGAAATATCATTTGAAGAATAGTTGCGAAGGAGCCGGAACGATATGAAATGCGCGGTGGTTATTCTGGCGGGCGGATCGGGAAAGCGTATGGGAACCAAAATACCCAAGCAGTATATGGATCTGTGCGGGAAACCGGTTCTTTATTATTCGCTCAAGACCTTTTCAGATGCGGATTTCATAGATGAGATCGTTATCGTTGCTGACAGTGGGCATATCGATAAGGTTCAGAAGGAGATAGTCGATCTCTATGGATTTCATAAGGTTTCCGCCATTAAAGAGGGAGGACGGGAAAGATACCATTCGGTCGCAAGGGGGCTGGAGGCGCTGTCAAGGGAAACTGATTTTGTATTCATTCATGACGGGGCAAGACCCTTTGTTACTTTATATACTATTGAAAGATGTCTGCATTACGCGGAAAAGTACAGGGCTTCGGTCGCGGCGGTAAAAACCAAAGATACGGTAAAGCTGGCCGATGATGATAGTATGGTGCAGTCTACTCCGGACAGAGCGCATGTTTGGCAGGTTCAGACACCGCAGACTTTTGATTATCTAATGATAAGAGATGCGTACAGAAAGCTGCTGGATGATGAGGAAAGGCTCAGGGACGCGGGGATAACAGTGACAGATGATACGATGGTAGCAAAGATGTA
>JAFUWM010000225.1 GCA_017483425.1 Lachnospiraceae bacterium
GGTGGTCGGCCTCATGGATCTGGATAAATTCAAGCAGATAAACGACACACTCGGACATCAGATGGGCGATAAGGTTATACAGACTGCAGGCAGGACTATACTGGATGAGCTTGGCATAGATTATGGCGAGAAATGGTCCTTTACGGAAAGAGCCGTAAAGGAAGGGCTTAATTTCGCCGGAAGGCTCGGCGGAGACGAGTTTGTAGTACTGATAAGGAGCTTAAAGACCGACGAGGCGATCAGAGCTGCTTTTGAGCGCATGCTGAATACATTGAATAACGTACATATGGAAAATCTTGACGGTATACATGCGTCTATCGGAGTGACAATAGTCGGGCCTGAGGAGAAGGATATAGATCTGGCATATACAAGGGCGGATGAGGCTCTTTACAGATCCAAGGAATCCGGGCGCAACCAGATATCATTTCAGAGGAGCATGATACCGTTCTCGCCTGTGGTTTAGGCGAGATTACGGTATCAGCATCCGACAGGCGTATTCAGATATAAAAATATTATTTCAGAGGAGGGAACAGGCATGATCACGGCAACGAGTATTCTGACCGTATCCGGACTTATAATCTTGCTTACCACGCTGGTGTATTGTGTGGCTATGATCCGGAGACACTGGGATGTGCTCATCAAGGATCGGAGTTTTCTGATCACGGAGATTTCCATAGAGATAGTACTCCTTCTTTTCCTTCTTGTAGCATACTATCAGGTATATAAGCTCTGGCCGGGAAATCTGTGGGTTGGGCTGGCGCTATTCTCCGCTTCTGTTCTGGCATTTTATGAAGCATTCATGGCTTTTACAAAAGCCAGAAGGATCAAAGAGAGGGCTATGGAGCTGCTTGAGACGCTGATCTGTGTCATGGAGGCAGGGGATCCGAACCTTGACGGGCATTCGCTTCATGTACACAATCTTGTGAGCGTGTTTTATGATTATCTTCCGCCTATATACCAGCAGAAGCTTAATTATGAGAACCTGCGGTATGCGTCGCTCTTTCTTGATATGGGAAAGCTCGGCATCCCCCGGAGCATACTCACGAAATCAGGTAAGCTCACAAAGGATGAAATGGAGCTGATGCGCAGGCATCCTGAGATTTGTGTCAATATTCTAGGACCTGTCGGCTCCTTTTCCATGATCTCCGATTGGATACTTTATCATCATGAAAGAGTTGACGGCAAGGGCTATCACGGTCTTAAAGGGGATGAGATCCCGCTTGCGTCAAGGGTCATAGCTATTGCGGACACTTATTCCGCGCTGACCATGGACAGGACATATAAGGCCTCGCTTCCTTATGACGAGGCGATCATAGAGCTGAGGCAAACGGCTGGAACACAGCTTGATGCCGAGCTTGTGGGATATTTCTGCGAGATCCCCAAACACAGGATAGAGGAATGCCTTATATCTGTAAGGCAGATAACAGCGCGTTATCAGGATGAGCATTTCGGAGAATGAAATATGAGAAGGATCATTTCTGTCCTGCTTATCATTTTCATGACGGTTTCTGTGACATCATGCGGCTTCGGATCATCTGACGAGGGACACCGCAAGGTGGACTGGGAGCCTGTGGGCAAAATGACGCTTGCCTTAAGAGCCGGAACCTACGCTGACGTGATCGAGCAGAGCGTTGCCGCTTTTGAGGATGAAACCCATATTTATTGTGAGATACTGAAGCTGGGTGAGGATGAGCTGCATTCGGGAGTAATGGATGATTCTTCAAATTCTGACGGAGCGTATGATATATGCATGGTTGACGGCTCATGGATGGCCGAGTATACGGAGAACGGAGTCCTTCTTAATCTGAGCGATTACGGGTATGAGCTTGATGATGACATAATTCCCGCTACTAAGGAGGTCTGTTATCACGATGGTTCGGTCTATCTCGCGCCGTACTATGGAAATGTGACGATACTTCTTTATAATAAAAGGCTTGCGAAGGCGGCAGGCTTTGATGACGGGGAGATAGGGTCGCTTGAAGACATGATGTCGATCTGTAAATATGCCGCTGACCACAGAAACCTCGGTTTTTTGTACAGGGGTGATACCCAAAACAATATAGTCGTTGATTTCCTGCCGATACTGCTCTCATATGGCGGATGGGTAGTGGATGAGAATAATAAACCGACCGTTGATACGCCGGAGTTTCATGAAGCGATGAAGTTTTATCTTGAGCTTATAAGCACGGGAAGGGCGGAGACAAAGGATAATCTTATCCTTGCGATAGTGAATCAGGCGGCGGCAATGGGTGTAGGCTGGCCCGGCTGGTACACTCCCGAACGTAACGGACAGGCGGACTATGCCGCGATCACAGGTAAGGTTTCTTCTGACAGTCAGGCATATAACGCCAACGTATACGGCATATGGACGATCGGGGTCACGGCAAACAGCCGGAATAAAGAAAATGCCGTTAAGCTATTGGAATATCTGATGGATCCTGATGTACAGAAAAGCACGGTATCTTCCGGGGGAGTTCCCTGCAGATATTCAAGCCTTAAGGATCCGGATATATTAGAGCAGTTTCCTCAGTATGTGCCGGTCTGCCAGGCTCTGGAGGGAGGAGTATACCGCCCTATCATGGCAGAGTGGACGGACTTTTATACCATACTCGGAACCGAGATGGGATATATTATAAACGGTGAGAAATCAATTGACGCCGGTCTGTCCGATGCCCAGATTCAGCTTGAGGATATGCTGCAATAAATTCCGCGTTGGAAATCTGTCTGATCATCGTATAAAATATATGACATGCAGACAACAAATTCCGCAGATACACAATACAAAAAAATGACTGAAACGCCGGTGCTCCGGCTTATCATCACGCTGTCAATACCCACTACCATCAGTATGCTCGTAACAAATATCTACAATCTTGTAGATACGGCTTTTGTCGGTACCCTTGGTACAAGCGCGAGCGGCGCGGTGGGAGTCGTATTCGGCTTCATGGCTATAATCCAGGCATTTGGGTTTCTCTTCGGACAGGGCTCGGGCAGCATAGTTTCCCGGCTTCTGGGAGCAAAACAGATAAATGACGCTTCAAAAACCGCGTCCACAGCCTTTCTTCTATCCTTTGCGAGCGGACTTATCATAACCCTTACAGGGTTCATATTCCTTGATCATATAGTGATAATGCTTGGCAGCACTCCTACCATATCGCCTTATGCAAAGACTTATATCAGGTACATCCTCTGCGCTGCACCGTTTATGACCTCAAGCTTCACGCTCAATAACATCCTGAGATATGAAGGCAGGGCTTTCTTTGGAATGATTGGTCTTCTCACAGGCGGGATACTTAATATTGCGGGTGACGCGGTATTTATATTCGGTATCGGAATGGGGATAGGGGGAGCAGGGCTTTCGACCGCCATAAGCCAGATAGTAAGCTTTTGTATATTGCTTTCGATGTTTGTAAGGGGAAAGACGCAGACAAAGCTTCATCCCGGGTATCTCACATTACAGGCTGCCCTTATCGGAAATATCATGGCCACAGGACTCCCGAGCCTTTTGCGTCAGGGACTGGGAAGCCTGTCTACGATAATCCTTAATAAAGCCTGCGGTGTCTATGGCGACAGCGCAGTTGCGGCAATGAGCATAGTGAATCGTATAATCTTTTTCGTGTTTTCCGTGGCGCTCGGGTTCGGACAGGGATTTCAGCCTGTCAGCGGATTTAATTATGGAGCCGGTAAATATAAAAGAGTACGCCGGGCTTTCTGGTGCACGCTCGTGATGGGGGAGATATTTATAGTCATAGTAAGTCTGATCGTTGCCATGAACCCGGATGAGATAATAGCGCTTTTCAGGGATGATCCGGACGTAGTCGCCGTAGGGCACAGGGCGCTCATGCTGCAGTGCATGGCGCTTCCGACGCTGCCACTTTGCATGATAACGGAAATGCTTTTTCAAAGTACCGGACAGAGAGCCGGAGCGGCGGTTCTTTCTTCTCTCAGAAGCGGGATATTTCTGATACCGGCACTGATCCTGCTTTCATATTACAGAGGACTCACTGGAATTCAGGAGGCTCAGGCTGTAGCTTTTGTACTTTCCTTTGTCACATCCCTGTTTTTTCTCATATGGTACCTGAAGAGGCTGCCGAAGGAATGATTGCTCCGGCTTGAAAGGTGAGCATCGTATCCGCCAGAGAAATAATATCTCCGTCCGATATCTCCACAGTCTCGTTCGCTTCAAGCATTTTACCGTTTACACCCGTACCGTTAAGCGAATTAAGATCGGAGATATAATATCTGTCATCCTGCTCTTTTATCATGGCATGTATCCGGCTTACGCCTTCTCCGTCAATGACCTCATCCACACGGGTTTTCATTTTTCCCATTATAAATGGAAATTTACGGATAGTGATATGTCTGCCGTCATCATATCTGAGCGTAGGATATTTGTTTCCAACATTCATAAAGCGGGGTCGCTTCAGCAAAACAGTTTTTTCACCGCCCTCATCATCAGCCCTGTATTCCTCAAATCCGTATTTTTCCTGCACCGCGGCATCGTACCCGACAAATCCGGGTTTTGAAATTGTATCATATGTACTCTGTGGCGTCTCAGGGAGAGGCTCCTCAGCTTTTGCGGTCTTTTTATTAAACATATACATGACCCCTGTGAGAACCATAGCGAAAGCTATAGCTATACAGGCTCCGGCTATGATGTATTCTTCATCTGTAAGGACTATCGGAAACAGCGCGGGATTCAGGACAAATGCTATATAAACCCCGGCCGCCGCGATCACAAGGCCAAGACATATATATGCGGTACGGACTCTCGCTTTGGTGTCTGTCTTTTTGTCGGAGCCGGTATCCTCAAAGAAAGGTTTCATTTCATCGGAAATTCCCTCCTTAAGATCCCAATAATCATCAGGATCTATCGGTGGAGTATCGGGAGCTTCCATATCGCGGGATATATCCTCAGATTGTCTGGTGATATCAGGGATCATATAACCGTTCTCTACCATTTCCAGATACTCATATGCCATAGTAGCAGCATCCCTGTCATTACCGTCCACATGCTCTGTGAGAAATTCGGCCAGAGCTTTTATATTCATGCTATCATCCGGAGTCATATCCGGTACATATATGAAGGACGGTTCGAGCGTATCCGGCGACAACCATATATCCTTAGGCGTAAATATCACTTCGTCCGGCGACAGCATATAACGCTGAAGCTCAAGCAGCATGCCGGACAGGTTCTGCAGTATAGAAACCAGTTCATTTTTTGATAAGGTTCTGCCTGTAAACAAGGCTTCCATACTTACCTTGCCCTGTATATCATAATAATAGTATGAAGAGCCATCTATACTCTGGGGAGTCATTTTTGCGAGACATCTTATTTTATTTCTTACTATCATTTTTTCACGAAGCCCAGCTGTGCTGCCCCGTTCGTTTTTTATGACCATATAATTTTTTAATCCGTTTCTTTTATAGGTTATCTGCATGAGACGATCCTCCCCCTGCCAAATGTTTTGCCATTCTGGTTTTTCTGATAAATTCTATCGCATCCTTCTGAGAGGCCTTTGCTTCTCCTTTGACTGCGATACAGTCCGTGCCGGTTATTTTCATAAACAGTATCCCCTGAGGAATCCTTAAGTCTCCACTGTATGATACGGTTATCTCTTTACCGGATACTCCCACATCCGTATGCAGGTCTGTCGTTGCCAACAGTAATCCTTCGATATCATATGCCGCCGCTTTTCTTGCTTCTGCCGCCATGTCCTCCGTACTTGTCCTTATAAGGCTTCCTTTCAAAGCAGCCTGATAAGCGCAGCTTTTCATAACCGCCATATCGTGCAGAAAAAAAGAAATATATATGATAAAAACAATGATCCCCATGATGAAGGGAAATATCAGTGCTGCCTCTATGGTGTAAGATCCCTTAAAGCGTTTTTTCATAGATTTGCCTCTAATATCACTTGTTGAAGTGTACATCCGGCCAAAAGAAAAGGCAGGAAAGGAAGTGCCGTGGACCGGTTCCCTTTTCGGAGTGCCAGTATGATAACAGAGAAGAGAGCGGTCATGAGCATTGCATATAGCACCGCGCAGGCAGCTTCGCTTCCTCCGAGATATATACCTGTAACAAGGACTGCCAGTGCGTCCCCCATTCCAAGTTTGCTTTCAGATATCACGGATATGGCTATAAAAACCACGCCCAGTATCACACCGAACGCCTCATTCATAAGGCTGCGGTCGCCGGATATAATATATTCAGTCACTCCGGTCATGCCGAATATTATAAATAATAGCACGGGAATGCTGCGGCTTCTCAGATCGGATATAGTACCTGTTATCAGAAATATAAAAAGCAATACCATGGTCAGCCTCCACATTCTTTGCACGGCGGCAGGGTAGTTTGTGATAAGGGTATTTCTTTAATGGTTCTTTTTAATGCTCCGCAGGAAAGAGTGGAGTGGTAGCGATTACCGTCGTCCGTTATATACACGACCAATGGCTTAGACCCGTGGGAGCAGCAGTATTCACATGCGTAATATTTTGAACCGTCATTTGCGCGCTCCTTCGATACACTGCTGTAATCCGTGGATCTTATGTTGAAATTCAGATGAGAGCAGCCCAGGGACCTGTGATATACAGAGCCATATTCTGTTACATATACCATTTCCTCGGCTTCTTCGTTATCCCTGTGGCCGTGCTTTGTATTGTCATACCCTGTAAAAGCCCGTACCCGTACTCTGTCCACGGCATAGGGATCATATGCGTTAAGCAGATCAAACGGAACATTGATCCTGTACCGCTTCACGAGGTCTATAATGTCGTCACCGCCGTTTATTACATCTATCGTATCCGATAGAGTGGAGTTGCCTACAAGAGAATTTCCGATATAGGCGTATTTGGCATAGGTATAAGCCCGTTCCGCAAGCCTCTCGGTATTTGCGGATGAAATGCGTACGGCATCCGTCAGATACGATATAGACAGCATAGCAAAGAGGAATATGGGCAAAATGAGAGCAGCTTCTACCGTAATACTCCCGGGAAGGGGCCTCCCCTGTTTTGAAAGGAGGTTGAATGGCATATGTCTTTTTGATATCTCTTTTTTCCGGTTGTTTTCCTGTATCATATATTCCAATCTGTTATCTGGGGGAGAAGGGAGACCCCTTCCCCGGAGTATTACGCTATACTTGTCAGAAATCACTTAAATAGCTCATTTTCCGGTCTATAGTCAGCTCATATCTGCCTTTGCAGGTCATCACCGCGGTCATGCTCACATATTCTACACAGCCGTCCATGCGGAAGTTTTTGTTGCCCTCTGTCCGGCGCAGATTCATCTCTATAATGTCCATTGCCCGCATGCATTTTGTTGTTTTATTCTCTGCCATCAGGAAAACCCTCAGGTAGTCCTCGTAAGAAAAACCGCTTCCTGTCTGTCCTGTCGGCCGGGCATTTGCCTTTATCGCAAGGAGTCCCCACAGAGGCATTTTCCAGTCGGCATCATCCTTTATAAGAGGCACTCTTTCTCCCGCGAGAAGCCTTACCACGTCAGATACGCTTTCCCCATACGCCCAGGCGAGAAGGATCAGATCCGTCAGGGCTTCGGCAGCTTCAGGGACGAAAAGCAAGGCGCATATTATTTCAGCTATAAGCTGTACCGTGTTTCTCTTTTCCATATCCGTTAATACATACATGGCATCCGCGCCGTATCTGAGAAGCATAAGCTTTTCGACGGTCTCCCTCAGATTTGCCTTATCAGTGTTCCTGCCGTAGAGAATGTATTCAAGCTCATAATCGGCTCCGTCCCCGGAATGATCGTCAGTATAGGAAGTGCATTTATCTATCAGATATTCATCAAACATCAGCTCTGAAAGTATACTCTCAGTATCCACGCTGCCTCCGTGCAGACCGGTGCCTTTATGAATGCTTCTGTGTGATATCAGATCCGACGCGTCTATGGTCTTATCCGAAAGACCGCCGGTGTTCATGACATGACGGAGAATACCTTCCCTGTCATCAAATGCGTTTCTGGCAGGATTTTCCGATATATCATAGTCAATGTCATTGAGACGCTGCTCTAACTCATTCCGGTAATCATCGGGGTGCTCGTCCTCTATGCCGCTTTTGTCATAGTCCGATATCAAAGAGCCGGCTTTTTCAGCCAGAGCCTTGGCGGCGCTTATGCCATGCATATCTTCAAACGCCTGTATCGCCTGTCTTTTAAAGACTCTGCCTGCCGCGTCGGATGCGTACGAAGCCTCTGCTATATCCAGGGAATCCAGCCGGAGTGCCGTAAAATCCGCAGGCTGCATAATAGAGAGGGTTCCCTTTGAAGGATCTATATTGTAGCTTATATAATCCTTCATATGTTCTTTCAGTTCATTAAGTGACGGGGTGGTCCCGCCGTATGAGGTATCGATGAAATACAGGTCGTACCGGCTCAAAAGCTCTCTGTTATATTCCGCAAAGACAGATTCCAGCGACATATCAGTCGCCAATTCACATTTCATTCTGGATGCCGCATAGGCGGCGCTTTCTGTCATGCTCATTATTACAGAAAGAATAAGCGTCAGTATCAGACTAAGAAAAACCGTAATGGTTCCTTCACACCTGTATTTCATCCCGCCTCCTTTTTTGGATCAGACCTGTTTAGCTTTATTGTTTATGGTCTTGAAGATACTGTTTACCAGATCGGTGAGCTGTGACTTAAAGATGAGTACCAGACCGATAAGAACGACCAGAATAAGGATCATTTCGACAGTACCGATCCCGTCTTCCTCACTGATAAACCTTTTCAAAGCTATCAGCATAGTATTTCCTCCTTTCTGCATTTTTTGACGTTACAGTCATGCTTTATTTATGTTCAGACGCAGTTTAATGCTTTCCGCGCCGGACATACCTGACAAAATCTATAATGAGAAAGCCATAAAGGCCGGAACGATTATCACTATCATCACGACAGAGAGCATCATGGCCATTGGCAGAAGCAGCTTTGTGCCGGCTTCTTCTCCTCTTTTTCTCGCTGTGGCCTTCCTTTCTTCAAAGGCGTCGTGTACTTCTTTTTCAAGCTCCGTGAGAAGACCGGCGCTTCCCTTTTTTATGTTTTGGGAAAACAATGCTCCCAGCTTTGTGTATCTTCTGACGGCGCATCTTTTACCGAAGTCTAGATAAGCTTCATATTCACTGACACCGCTTCTCATACGATGCACGGTTATGAGCATCTCTTCGCAGGCAAAGGATTTTCTGCCATAGGTACGGTTTTTGTAATCAGACGCGACCTTTTCAAATGCTGCTCTCAGCGTCAGGCCTGCCCCTATCAGCAGAGTGAGCTTGCTTACGATCTCCGGATAGTCCAGCAGCATTTCACGTTCTCTTTTTGCAACCTCAGCCTTAAGATCCCTGTCTTTCCCGGTGTATATGGCGAAACCTGCGAAGCCGGATATCAAAAGTACATATATCCAGGTATGCGGAAGAGATTTTTCATAGGATATCCGGTACCCGTCCACGGTATCAGGGAGCTGCTGCGCGTTCTGACTGGCGGAAGATACCGCGTATTCGTTTATTGATCTGTCGATGTCGTGCGACAGCTTATCCTCAGCTTTACGGTATCTTGGAAAAACCTTTACGTAAAAAACATGGTCTTCGATCAATGATCCGTATGAAAGCTCTGCCGTAAGCTTAACCTCTCTTCCGCTTTCATCATCATAGCCGTCCTGTATATGGCCCGAGCTGTCAAGCGCGTCATAGTCGCCTATAAGCCATTCTATAGATACAGGGTAAGCAGACGACCCTTTCGGAAGGATGAGATCTCTGTCTACATGGTCTGCCGATTGATTGTCACCGAGAACGGATTCTTCCAGACCGGCAGCGATTTCGGCGAAGATAAGTCGCATTTCATCTTCTGTGTACTGCTTTTCATCTACAGTTATCCTCTTTTCTCTTTGAAAGAGCTCTCCGTCCTTATATAGATCCAGCGTCACAGACTTTTCTCCTTCGCCGTAACCGTTTCTCTCTATGGCGCCGTCTGCTATCTCCTTAATGTTCCTGATATCGGTAATAAGTATGATAAGAGAAATCACTACTCCCGCAGAGATAACCGCCAGAACGGTTCCGATCTTTTTTTCAAAGTATTCCTGGGTGAGCTGTGCTCCCGAACCTCCCGGATGCATGAGGATCTGTTTCTCCCTCACGTATTCTGTTTCCTTTGGTGTGAAATACCGGAGCAGTATCCCGGCTAATCTGCAAAAGAGCTTCATGATCATACCTCGATGTCTATTATTTTTTCCGCCATAAGTACCCCGGCTATATATACGGCAAGTGCCGCCGTCATAAGTATTCTTCCGGTAAGATCCTGATACAATACTGAGATAAACTCCGAAGAACCTGTCTGCAGATATAAGAGGATCCCGAAAGGAACTATCTCCATTACCCTGAGTTCCAGACGTCTGGCGCTCATGGAGGTTTCGATCTCTCTTTTTACATCTATCTTTTCGCTTATGTTCGCGGATGCCCGTTTTATTATCTTCGTCATGTCTCCCCCTATACGTTTTGCCGCCTCAAATACTGCCGCGAAATCATTGATATCCTCGATCCCGCTTCTGCGTCCGAGATCCCTTATTATATATTCGATCTGTTCATTATCACGGAGTCGCTGCACGATCATATGATATTCCCGGGTTATGGGAGCTTCATCTCCGTACATCTCTTTCATATCGTGATACGCTTCAATAAAGGCATTCTCTACGGAATAACCCGCGTTAAGGGCGGTGCTGACGGCAAGGATGCTTTCCCTGAACTGCATGGATAGCAGGGATCTGCGATCACGCTCCGCCTGAGCGAGCCTGAATCTTGCATACGGAATGAAGCCGGGGATCAATACGGCGAACGCGATAAGATTTCTGTAAAACACGTATGCGACAAGCAGACTTACAGCGATCCATTCAAATAAGATCCTTACTGTAAAGACCACATCTTTGGAGCTTTTCAAAAAATGAAAGCCTTCCTGTTTTTTTGAGATCGCCTTTGATAAGTCCACGTTTCGTCTCTCCTTCCTCTTCAAACTTAAAAAGCGGATTAAGTACAAATTCCCCATTCTCCAACCCCATCATCTCGGTAATCTCAAGCACCTTTCTTGTTTTATCCCTGAGCCTTCCAAGATGAACTATTATGTCTATGGCAGATGCCATCTGTCGTCTGATCGCTGCCAGTGGCAGATCCATTCCCATGAGCACCATGGTTTCGATCCTTGACAGCATATCCTTAGCGCTGTTGGCGTGGCCGGTACATAATGACCCGTCATGACCGGTGTTGGCGGCGGAGAGGAAATCCAGAGCGGCTCCGTCCCTGATCTCTCCCACAATGATACGGTCAGGCCTCATCCTGAGGGATGTCTTTATCAGATCGCGTATGGAGATCTCATGTAAACCCTCGACATTCGCATTCCTTGTTTCCAGACTTACCAGATTGTCTATCCCTTTTATCTGAAGCTCCGCTGAGTCCTCGATCGTGATGATCCTTTCCGTCCTTGGGATAAATTCAGACAGCGCGTTAAGAAAGGTTGTTTTGCCGGATCCCGTTCCGCCGGAGACAAATATGTTATAGCCTGATATGACAAGCCTTTTCATATACTCCGCGGCTTCCGGTGTGATAGAGTTAAAGCCGATAAGATTCTTCATTGATATCGGGTCATCAGGGAACTTTCTGATAGTAAGGATAGGCCCGTTAAGCGCGACCGGATTCATGACCACATTCACTCTTGCGCCGTTTTGAAGTCTTGCGTCCACTATGGGAGAGGCTTCGTTCACGACCCGGTTGCTTTTGGCAACTATCTGCTGGATCACTGATCTTAGGCTTTCCACTGATTCAAAATGTCTGTCCCATTTGGATATGACGCCGTCACGCTCAATGAAAATATCGCTTATGCCGTTTACCATGATCTCGGTCACTGAGCTGTCTGCTACTAATTCCTCCAGGATCCCAAGCCGGCGCACTTCGAAGAATAAACGCTGGAACAGAGCTTCCCGCTCTGACAGACTTATACTCTCGGTTTTTTTCATCTCATAGATGGAATTTCTGATGATGTCTCTGATCTCGTCATCCGAGACATCCCGTGACATATCTATTCTTGATATGACTTCTTCCTTAAGTCTTGCAAATCTGCTGTTGTCTGTATCCATAAACTCACCCGGTTAATCTCTTAAATACGCAGCCATATACCTGCCGGCATCAGACCCTCTTATGTTTCCGGCGATACCCGGAAGTTCCTTGAAATACGGCGGCTCCAACCGTTGTATCCTGTCTTCTATCTGTATTTCTTCAAGGGTTCTGAAATATGAAAAAAGCTGCGCCGTTTTTGCTAACGAAATATTATCCTTTCTTACCGGCATAAAGATGTGCTCACTCATATTCAGCAGCTTCTCAAAACCCGGAAGCAGTACTCCCAGATCTATGACGATGTTTTTGTATCCGTTTCCCTTTAGCACGTCAAAGAGCTGTATGATCTCATCACATGATATCTGGAAGAGATCTCCGGGATTCATGACAGGAGGGATGTAGTTTATCCCCTGACAGTCGCAGACTGCGCTCTGGAGCATGAGAGAAGCCCTGTTTCCGTCACCGTCCCGCAGGTAAAATATCAGATCCGAAAGATCGGTATCATAGTCACGCCCGAATATTACAGAAAACCCCGAATCCGGTTCCAGATTTATATACATGGTCCTGTCCCTGTCGGACAGCAGCTGGGAAGCGGCCATGGCAAGCGTGGTTTTAAGACATCTGCCCACAGGAGAAACAAAAGAATATATGCTTATCGTTGAGCTTAGAAGATCCCGCGTCAGAGCTATATCCATTTTTGCGGCGGCTTTTAATATCTCCCTTACGATCTCATCTACCGGCTGGAGGATGTTTACCGTATATACACCCGGAGGGGTTTCTGTATCAGGGCTTTCGGTAAGAACCACAGTCATCTCGGAATTAATATGTCTGGCATCCTTTGCATAGCAGGCGGAATCCGTAAGCAGTACGGCGATACTGTTTTCTTTTGCATAGGCTTTCAGATTTTCACTTTTTGTAAAGCCAAAGCATGCAAATCCTGTGTTTCTTTCTGCCATGTAATTCATAAAGCTTTCAAGATAATCCATATCCCGGAAATATATTGCCATATTTGTGCTTTTTGCCGGAACCATAAGTCTGTTCTCCTTTCAATGATCAAAAACCGCTGAACCATAACGGAAACGCGCCGAGTAAAAGAGCGAAAGCAAAAGGATATTTTGTTTTCAATAGAGACTCTTTGTTCATCCTGCTTATGAAAATAACCATTATAAGCGATACTGCCGCGGTTGCTCCCGCGATACTGCATAATCCGGCGGGGCCGGTATACATGGATGAGAGCATCAGTAGCTTTACGTCTCCCGCTTTCACTATCCCGAGCAGATAGAACGGGATAAATATAATAAATACACTCACTGCAGACACAAGATCCGAAACTGAAAAGTCAAAGATCAAAAGCCCTGCGGCTGATAAGATCAGGACCACATTTTTGATCCTGTACGATGTTATATCTGTCAGAGCACAGATAAACAGCGTGAATAAAAACATATAATCTTTCATTAGCAAAAGTAAAAATCAAATAAAAATCGGTTCGGATTTCAGGCACCCGCTGTCTGCGATCTGCCTGCCGCTGAAAACGGCTTCAGAAAATCCTGATATGATTTTTGAAGTAGGATTATATTAAATCGCGTATATGATATTTGTCAAGAAGAAATTTTAAATATTTTTTTATTTCCCGAATTTAAACAGTGAGTCCAGCTTGCGAAGCTCCTTAAATTCGCCTTTTACCTGCATGTCTCCGGTCATAAACGCTCTCTGGAAGGTTTCGGCGCCGGCAGTGATATTTATCAGCTTATCCTTGTCGA